>CAKTUS010000024.1 GCA_934621485.1 uncultured Clostridia bacterium | reverse complement strand
GTTACTGGGCCTGCCTTGACCCTGACTCTTTCTTGCGGATTCTTTTCGGCTGATTCTTAAATGCTGTTGCCCTGCCCTCCGAGCGATTTTTCTTTACATTTTTCCAAAATGGATTTATGATGGAGATATCTTTAGCCTACTCACAGAGCGAAAGGAGAGCGACTGTGGATATTTGGGACACCCTGTACGAGCGGGCGCGAGCGCTGTACGCCCCGGCGGACGTGACGCCCTTCCTGTATGCGCATCACGTGGTATGCGCGCTGGAAGCCCAAAACGGCGATGTTTTTACCGGCTTTTGCGTAGAAGGATGCAGCGGGGTCATGAACCTGTGCGCCGAGCGGGTGGCGGCGCTGAATATGTTTGTCAACAGCGGTCAAACCGTTGTTCGCCGTTTGATCGCCTTTCGCGACGCCCCGCCCAGCGGCGGCGGCAGCGGTATGCCCTGCGGCGCCTGCCGGGAATTTCTGCTTCAGCTTTCGCCGCAAAATATCCACACGGAAATTCTGGTGGATTACCAAACGCGCCAAACCGTGTCCCTGGGGCAGCTGATGCCCGGCTGGTGGGGCTGGGAGCGCTATGAGCAGGCTGGTTTCACGCTATGATACAAGGAGATGGTTGCATGACCTCTATTCATCTTCAACCCATTGATCAAACCAACTTCGTTCCCTGCTTTCAACTGGAATTGGCGCAGGGGCAGGACGCCTTTGTTTCCCATCCCATTCGCAGCCTGGCCCAGGCTTATGTGTACCGTGAGCAATGCGTGCCCTTCGGCATTTATGCCGATGAAACCATGGTCGGCTATGTGCTGGTTCTCTACGATTACGATGAGTCCGCCTACAACATCTGGCACATGATGATTGACCGCCGCCATCAGGGCCGGGGTTATGGCCGCCAGGCCATGGAGCAGGTGCTTGCCTATATCGCCCAAAAGCCCTTCGGACCGTCGAATCAGGTGCTGCTCACCTGTAACCCGGACAATACCGTAGCCTATAAGCTCTACCAGCGTCTGGGCTTTACCGGAACCGGCCGCCGGGACGACGACGAGGTTGAGTTGGGGTACCAACTGCCCGTGCGGTAGGCACTTTCTTCCAAATGCCCAAAAACGTTACGTTCCTTCCGTTTTGTCCATGGCTTGGCCTTGCGCTGTCATGATAGGATTATCTGCAATTATTTCAACTTTCCCCAACGACTGATTTGAAGGAGACGCTTCTGAGAATGAAAGTCAAGATCATTGCGGACAGCACCTGCGACCTTTCCCCGGAACTGATTGAGAAGTATGATATTGCCGTTACGCCCCTTTCGGTCATTTTAGGCGAGCGCACCGGCCTGGATGGCCTGGAGATTACCCCGGAGGACATCTATTCTCATGTTAATGCCACCGGTCAGCTGCCCAAAACCAGCGCCGTAAACACCGATGAATACCGCCGGGTGTTTCGCCACTGGAGGGAACAGGGTTATGAAATTGTCCAGTTTTGCATGAGCAGCCAGTTTTCCTGCTGCTATCAAAACGCCTGCACCGCGGCGGAAGAAACCGACGGCGTGTATGTGGTCGATACCCGAAATTTGTCTACGGGTGTAGGCCTGGTGGTGCTTCACGGCTCGGAAATGGCACGCCAGGGCTGCTCCGCCAAGGAGATTTTCGACTCCTGTAGAAAGCTTACCTCTCGGGTGGAGGCAAGTTTTGTGGTAGACCGCATCGATTACCTGTACAAGGGAGGCCGTTGCAGCGCGCTGTCCGCTCTGGGCGCAAATCTTTTGCACATCAAGCCCTGTATCGAGGTGGAAAACGGCCTGATGCAGCCCGGCGCCAAATACCGCGGCCATATCGGTAAGGTGATGCTCAGCTACGTGGAAAAGCGGCTGGCCGGCCGTACCGACATCGATAAGCACCGCATTTTCATCACTCACACCAAATGCGACCCCGCCGATGTGGAGGCCGTGCGCGCCAAAATCAACGAGCTTTCCCCCGGCTTTGAGGAAATTCTGGATACCGTCGCCGGCTCCACCGTAACCTCTCACTGCGGGCCCGGAACGCTTGGCATTTTGTTCATCCGCAAGGAAGAACCGCAGGCCTGACTAAAAAGGAGAGGGAATGAAAACCGAGTTAACGCCGCTGGAGCAGGCGCTGTTAAGCCGCCTGACCAAGAGCGAAATTAAGGACTGGCTGCGCAGCTACTCCGCTCCCTACAAGGAGCTGATGACTTATTACCGCTGCGCCATGATGGAGATGGAAACCAAGTTCAACGTTCTGGACGAGGAACTGTCTTTGCTGTACGACCGCAATCCTATCGAAAGCATCAAGTCCCGCCTGAAAACGCCGGAAAGCATTATGGAAAAGCTGGTGCGCAAGGGCGTGCCCTTAACGGTGGACAGCATCGAAAAAAACCTGCGCGATATCGCCGGTATTCGGGTCATTTGCTCCTTTCCCAGCGATATCTATACCCTGGCAGACAGCCTGATTCGCCAGGACGATATTACCCTGGTGGAGCGCAAGGACTACATCGCCCAGCCAAAGCCAAACGGCTACCGCAGCCTGCATCTTATTGTGGGGATTCCCATTTTCCTGCATAATCAAAAAAAGCAGATGATGGTGGAAGTGCAGTTTCGCACCATTTCCATGGACTGTTGGGCCAGCCTTGAGCACAAAATCCGCTACAAAAAGGACATTGAAAACCCTGAAGCGGTGGACCGAGAACTGCTGGCCTGCGCCAATATGAGCGCCGAGTTAGATGCCCGCATGGAACGTATTCATCAGTCCGGCAAAAACTGAAAAAAGCGGTATGGCTTTTCCTTATTTCAAGGCCATACCGCTTTTTTCAGACTGTTGAAAACCCCGGGCGGTGTTAGAGGGCCGCAGCCCTTCGATTTTCATTCCGAACCCGGCGGCGTGTATGCCGGGTTCGGCAGCCTTGCGCAACAAGGCTCAGCTTGCCCATGGGCGGTGCAGGAGGCAGCGCCTTCTGCCGGGGTTTTAGGGGCGGATCCCTAAGCCTTATGCCAGCATGCTTTTCCCGCGAACCGGCGCAGCGATGTTCGCGGGCGCGCTCTCCTATGTTTTTTTCGACGAACAGAGCCGTACGCGCTTTGCCGTCCGGCGAGCTGTTTTGACAGCCTGACGGCAAGAGCTTTGCTTGCTGCTACCCAAGTTGAAAAACGATGCGGCACGTCTATGAGAGAAAATCGGGCGTTTCCTTGAATGAAAACCCTATGAAACGTTTGAAAAGAGAGAAGCCGGGGAAGCAAGCGTTGTATGCTGCCCCGGCGGGACGGCAAAGACGCGCTTGTTAGCCCAGCCAAGAAAGCTTCAGTTGGGAGAGGCTTCTTTGGCATGGGTTTTCGATGCGGAAGGCTGTTTTTGGGGCTTCGGCTTCAGTGTGCTGATATCATAGGTCTTGCTGAAATAAGCGTGAGGCAGCTTTCCGCCGCGAACGCCGGAATAAATGATGCTGAAGATGCAGAAGGCAGCAAAGGCAAGCAGCAAAAGCAGGCTGAGAATTGCGCCCACTGTGCCTTCCGCCTCCACGGACATAATCATGGCCGCAGCCGGCATGGGCAGAATAATGAGGTAAAAGATGCCGTAGCGCACAACGCATTGCCACAGCTTGGGCCGCTTCATGGTACGGCTGTCCACCAGACGCAGGTGCAAAAACAGCTTGCCCGGAGAACGGCCGCCCAATAGCCATTCCAATACGCCAAAGTACAAAAGCACATACAGCGTATAGTAGACGAACAGCAGCAGGATTTTTTGCAGATCGGAAGCGCCCTCCGGCGGCTTAGGCACCCACAGGCTTGAACCGAAGGTCATCAGAACCAACAGCAGCATACAGTCGATAAATGCGGCGCAGCAGCGGCGCAGGATGGAAACATGCTTGCTGCGCTGGTAGGCCACTTCCTTCATGCGATCGGTAGAGGGCAGCCAGCCGGTCAGCTTGGGCGCAACGAGATACCCCAAAAAACCGCCCAGGGTATTGGTCATCAGGTCGCACACATCCGCCAGACGGTAGGGTCGGGGATAGATGCCATACAGACCGGTCAGCTGTGTCCACTCAAAAAACAGGCTCAGCAGGAAAGAAAGCAGAACGGTTTGTTTGCAGCTGCGGTGAAAGAAATAGCGCAAATAAATGCCAAAGGGAATGGTAAGCAGGATGTTGAACAGCACCTGAAAAAACGCGTCGTTCCATATCAGCTTATAATAGGTAAGCGGGTTATGCCAATCCACCTTAGCCGTGCGAAAAATGTCCACCACATCATTAAAAGGAATCAGCTGATAATGAGGCGAGGTATAGGCGGCCACCTTCTCCGGATCCGGTAGAGGCAGAATGATGAGAAAATAGGCGCACATCAGATACAGCACAAAGGAGTACACCATCACCGTGCGCACAAACAGCAGCGCGCCATACTTGCGGTACTCATAAAACAAGTAAGGAAGGGTAAACAGCATGGTCACCAGGGGAAACAGCAGAACGGCCTGTTCAATGGGTTCAATAAACTTGGAAAACAAAGGGACTTCCTCCTGCCACAAACGGAAAATGGGAAAAAGCAACAACAGCTGTTGCAGCATAGCACAGCGCTGTGGCATTTTCAAGAAAACAGCATGAATTTTAAGGAAAACCTAAGAAAAAAACGATATGGCCTTGAAAAAACCATGCGCCCAGGCCGTCCAAAAAGCTCGCCGGACGGCGGGCTCAGACTGTCGAAAAACCCTCTGCAAGAGAGCGCGTCCGTGCGCACGGCTACGTTTGTTCGCAGGGAAAATGCTGTGGCATAAGGCTTAGGGGCTCCGCCCCTAAACCCCCGGCAGGAGGCAGTGCCTCCACTTTTTCAGCAACCTGAGCTCGCCGGACGGCGATCTTTCAAACCATTGACAAAGTCCCTCTTCAAAAAGACATCCGTAGTAACCCAACGAAAGAAAACGCTTTCTCTCATATTATAGGCGAAAATCCATCTGAGAGGCACAAAATGCCAGCGGTTTTGCAAGCTGTTTTTGTGATGGCGTTTTTTCAGCAACCTGTGTTTTCGGCAGAGCCGAAAACTCCCCGTCCGCCTGGGCGGCGCGCACAGCCAAGATACTTTTGCTGTGCCGGCCGCAGGACCGCCGGTCTCTCTGACAACTTTCCGAAGGGATTCTTTGACAGGCTGAGCTTGTCAAACGGCGAGCGATTCAGCATGCGCTATCTGGCTAAAATGCCGCCTATATTGCGCGTTTGTTGCAATACAAGTTTTTTACGCAACAGCTCATCTGGCTTTGGAGCGCTTCGCCACGCCGAAAACCCTCAAAATCCTGCCCGGACCGGCTCTATTGTCGGCAGCGTTATCAGCATAATCTAAACCGCCCGTAACTGTTATCTGACATAAAAGCGCCCGCCATCGGGACACTGCCTAAACCCTCAACTGGTCATCAGAAGGGAAGGAAGCAGCCGGCGTTTTGGAAAAGGGTACAGGATGGCTCGCGTTCTGTGCAGGGGCACTTGCTGTAGGGGGAAGGGTTGCTTTGGAAAAATTTGCGTTACCTGGCGCTCCTCAGGCTGTATCGCAAAAGGCCGTAAACCCTGCTTGTCCTGTGCCGCTGCGAAAGAAACAGCCCCAGCGCTCAATAAGAAAAGTGCTCCGTGAGCATGCTGCGGATGCAAGCGTTATGCTGACAAACGGGAAAACGGGTCTCTTTCAGCAGGATTCTGCTTCCGGCTTCAGCGGACCGTAGAAGTAGCTGGCGGTTGCGCCGCCGTCAACCAGGAAAGTAGAGCCGCTGATAAAAGCGCCTTTGTCGCTCATGAGCAGCTCCGCCGCATTGGCAACCTCATCCGCCGTACCAGGGCGACCGGCAGGACATTTGGCAAACATATTCTGATAAAACGCTCCGCGGGGGCCGTTGAACTCATCCAAGGCCAAAGGGGTTACGATGATACCGGGCGCAATGGCATTAAGCCGTGCGCCGCGTTTGCCCCATTCCACGGCCTGCGCCATGACGCGCTTTTCGTTGCAGCGTTTTGCCAACTGGTAGGCGTGGAGAGTGTCGCGAATCGTTGCAGGCTGCAAGAAGTCCAGTTTTAGCAGCTCCTCGGTGGGGGCAGTGGCAAGCTGTGCGTCCTGCTCCGCGGTCAGCGCAGGCATCCGCCAGCCGGACTGGCTGGAAATGGTTACGCCTACGCCGCCAGACGCAATCACCTTGCCAGCCTCCTCCAGCAGCACCGCCGTGCCATAGAGGTCAACGGCTAAGATGGCTTCAATGGGGGCTTGACTGGGCGAAACGCCTGCGGCGTTCACCAGCATTTTGATTTCGCCATACTGTTGCCCCTCGGCAATCAGCGCTTTTATGGATTCCCGGCTGGAAAGGTCCATTTCCATGGGCGCCGCATCAAAGCCGGCATTGTTCATGGTTTTGGCAACGAGGCGGGCGTTTTCGATTTTCTTGTCTCCAACGACAATCTTCATTCCTGCTCCCATCCGGCAGGCGATGGCCATGCCAATTTGCCCGGCGCCAGCCAAAAGCATAACGTTTTTCATCGTCGATTCTGCCTTTCAATTGATTGTGTAGCGCAACCAGAGACTGCCGCCGTCCATCACCTTGGCTTCTTTCAGCGTAAAACCAATGGGATGGTTTTCAGACAGCCCGGTTTTCGCCCGGAATACCGAAGGGGTATCCGCGGAGCCGTCTGCCGCCGCGGCAACCACCAAGCTGACCTCGTCGCAAAGCCCCGCTTGCAAAAGCGACCAGTTCAAAATACCGCCGCCCCCAAGCATGAGTGTTTCGATGTGAAAATGCTTTTTCAGCTTAGACAGCATCAGGGAATAATCCAGCCGCTCTTTTCCTGCGACAATATAGGAAATACCTTTCTTGCGGAGAAACGCCCTGTAAGCGTTGCTCACCTGTTCCGTGAGCACTTCAACGACGTGGGCAGTTGTGTCCGCATAGTGCAATGCGGCGTCTTTCCAGCCCAACCTTCCGTAAGCGTCGACCGAGACATAGAACATGCCGAAGTCCGGCTGCGCCAGATAATCTCCCTCCGGTACGGCGGGAGCGCTTTCATCCAAATCCGACTTTTGGTAGAAGATGAAGTTATCATCTGTTGTCACCCGCCCGGAGAGCCAGCCCTGGTGCTGATAGAAGCGCTCTTTGCCAAAGGCAAGCTCATAGAACACATTGCCCGCTGCCTCCCCCTGGGCCGTTTCCATATAGCCGCCCGTTATTTTGCCGTCCAGAGAAGTCAGCATATGGCAGAAAAGATAAGGCCGCTCCATGTTCGCCCCTCCTTACAGCAAGGCTTTGACGCTCTGGCCCCAGGATTCAAGCTTGCTTTCCGGGGTTTGCAGCTGGTCGCCGCCGTCTGAATCAAACTGTACCTGCATTTCGCAAACCACCTTCGCGCCGGCGCAGGCGTTTTTCATGTCCTGGATGACGTGGCCGGGCCAACCGCCGTTGGTCATAAAGGGAACGACGGTTTTGCCGGTAAAGTCGTTTTGGTGCAGGAATGTCTTGACGGCAGGAGCCATTGTGTACCACCAAGTTGGTGTGCCGATAGCAATGACGTCATAGTCGGCGATCTTCACATTCATCGGCTTCAGCTTTGGCTCATAGCCCTGATTCACTTCCCGCTGGCCCTGATTCACCACATCGCTGTAGCTGCCGGAATAGGGCGCGGCCGTATCCAATCTCACAAGATCGCCTCCCGCGCAGCTTTGGAGCTTTTTCGCAACCCGTTCCGTATTGCCATTGGACCACGAATAGTAAACAATTAACAGCTTTTTCATCTCTGTGCCTCCTGAATCACTTTTCAAGCATAAACTTTGCGCCGGCATGACTTTAGAACGATTGCAGCCGCCCTCCGACGATTTTACTAAGCGCCATACTCTCAACAGTGCAAAAGGGATGAATGGTCTGTTGGAAAAACGACGGTTTTCCAGGACGAAAGAGACAGCCGCGGGCAGCGCGCCGCACTCGTTTGAAAGGTTGCGGGAAAGCTCGTTGCAGGCTTCCCAAAACCGGCGGCAGGTTCAGTATCTGCGGATGGGTCTTTCTTTATAGGGCAGCCCCGGGCCGGGAAACGGCCGCTCTGCTGGATTTGGGAAGGCGCACGCCAGGGGCGTTCCGTCCGCCTTTCCGCTTGGGCATTGCCGGATGGAAAGCAGCGGTATGCGCCGCACCCAATCATTTTTCTATGCAGAAGAAGATGGGAATCGCCCAATTGAAGCTTTTCTCAGGCTTTTTCAAATTCTTTGGCAACCTCTTCCAGCAGTTTACGAATGGGCAAATGCTGCGGGCAGGCTTTTTCGCACTTGCCGCATTTCAGGCAGTCGGAGGCCTTGCGCCCCGGCGCAGTGTAGACCACGTTGTAATAGTAATCTGCGTTCCAGTCGTGGTAGAGCTGTTTGGTGTTCATTGTGGCGAACAGGTCGGGGATCGAAATATGCTTTGGGCAGCCGTCCGTGCAGTAGCGGCAGGCGGTGCAGGAAATAAGGTGCTTGCTGTGGAAAATTTCCTGCACCCGCTCCACCGCCGCCAGTTCTTTTTCGCTCAGCGGCCGGAAATCCTTCATAACCGAGAGATTGTCCTGCATCTGTTCCAGGCTGCTCATGCCGGAAAGCACCATCAGCATGCCGGGAAAGCCGGCGGCAAACCGCAGGGCGTAGCTTGCAGGGCTGCCGCCTCGCAGCTCATTCAACACGGCTTTTGCCTCTTCGGGCAGATTGACAAGATTGCCGCCTTTCACCGGCTCCATGACGATGACGGGCTTATGGTGCTTCATGCAGACTTCATAGCACGCCCGGCTCTGTACGGCGGGATCATCGTAGTCCGCATAGTTGAACTGAATCTGCACAACCTCAATGGCAGGATACTCTGTCAAAATCTGTTCCAGTACCTCCGGCCGGTCATGGAAGGAAATGCCCACATGACGCACCTTGCCCTCGGCCTTGAGCGCAAAGGCGGTTTCGTAAGCACGGCACGCTTTGAAGTGAGGATAGTTGCCCGCGCCCTGGGCGTGCATGAGGTAGAAGTCAAAATAGTCCGTGCCGCACGCGGCAAGCTGGCTTTCAAAGAACGGTCGAATATCGTCCTCTGTTTGGAAGAAATTGGCCGTCAGCTTGTCTGTGAGAACATAGCGTTCACGGGGATAGCGGCTGGTAAGGCGGCTTTCAGCGCCGTTTCGCTCTTGCCCTGCAAATAGCCGTGAGCGGTGTCGAAGTAGTTGAACCCCGCATCCAGGAAAGCGTCTACCATGCGGTTCATTTCAGCGGTATTCACTTCTTCACCGTTCATTGGCAGGCGCATGCAACCGAAGCCAAAGTTCTTTTTGATCTTATCCATGTCAGATTCTCCTTCCGACTTCATAAGCCTGTTTGAGCGAGGGGTGACGATATACATCGCCCTTGTCCCACGTACCGGTGCCCCAAAGGACGCCTGCTTCCGTTGCCCCGGGCAGGCAGCGCAAAAAGCCGCGAAAGTCCGCCAGCGTTTCATCGGCGGCGCTGCGCTGCGGATCGGCCGCGGTGACAATCAGATAAAAGCGTTTTTCTTCGATTGCTGGATAGTTTGCAAGGCAGCGGTCGATCATGGTTTTCATCTGGGCGCAGACGGAATAGAAATACACAGGAGACGCCAGCACGATAACATCCGCGCCGATAAGCGCCTCCAAAACCTCTGCCATATCGTCCTTGCGGACGCAGACATGGGTTTCGGCACAGCCGTAACAGGCGGCGCACGGCGCGATTTTTTTCTCGGCCAGCCTGATCTTTTGCACTTTATGGCCGGCTTCCCTCGCACCCTTCAGAAATTCATCACACAGCACATCAGAATTGCCGCCCTTTCGGGGGCTGGAACTAATAGCGAGCACCTTCATAGAAACAACCTCCGGATTCTGGATGTCTCTATTGTAGCTAAGCGGTTTTGGAAAATCAATTTGACTTTTGCCGTTTTTGAATAAGAAAAACTGATATGAAGAATGGCGGCGTCTTTTGCGCAACGGCTCTGCTGCGGATGGGGTAATCGCTCCTGAACAGCCCTTCCACGGGTTTGGGGGAATAGTGGGAGAAAAGCAGGCGCTCGCCGCAGTCCGGCGCTTCGATGGCAGCCCTGTTCTTCGCCGCTTTATCCCCTCACAGATATCTGCCCGTTATGCTGGCATTGTTTCTTTTGATTTCCTGCGGCGTTCCAGTTGCTATGATTTGTCCGCCCTTGTCTCCGCCGCCGGGCCCCATGTCCAGCACATAGTCTGCGTTGCGGATGACATCCAGGTCGTGCTCAATCACAACAACCGTTGCGCCGCTGTCCAGAAGCGCCTGGAAAACACCCAGCAGTACCTGCACATCCAGGGGGTGCAGCCCGATGGATGGCTCATCGAACACAAAAAGAGAGTCGGTTTGCGTTTTTCCAATCTCGCTGGCCAGCTTCAGGCGCTGGGCTTCGCCGCCGGAAAGGCTGGGCGTTTCTTCCCCAAGCGTTAGATAGCCAAGCCCCAGCTGCTTAAGAATGGCCAGCTTCTGGCTAAGGGGTTTCAGGTCTTTGCAGAAGGCCATGGCGGAGTTTACATCCATGTCCATAAGTTCCGGCAAAGAGGCGGATTGCCCTTCTTTGTTGGTCAGCTTTACCTGATAGGCGGCGCGGGCATAGCGAGAGCCTCGGCAGTCCGGGCAGGGAATATTGACGTCCGGCAGAAACTGCACGTCCAGGCTGACGACGCCGGTTCCATCGCAGCCGGGGCATCGCAGCGAACCGGTGTTGTAGGAAAAATCGCTGGCTTTGTAGTTCTTTTCTTTGGAAGAGACAGATTTTGCGTACAATTTGCGCAGATCATCATGTATGCCTGCATAAGTGGCAACGGTGGAGCGCACATTGAGGCCGATGGGGGTTGCGTCAATGAGCTTGACGCGCCGAATCCCCGGGGCGCTAACGCCTCGGATATGCGACGGCAGCGCATGACCGCCGATGCTTGCCTCCAGCGAGGGAATCAGGCTTTCCAGCACCATGGTTGTTTTTCCGGAGCCGGATACGCCGGTAACCACGGTCAGCCGCCCTTTGGGAATATCTACCTCCAGGGACTTCACCGTGTGAAGCGGAGAAGTAGACAAATGGATGACGCCGTTGGCAAACAGGGCCGCTTTTTCAGCGCATGCCCGCAGCTTTGTTTCGGCTTTTCCGGAGAGAAACGGCCCGATTTGCGAAGCCGGATTCCCTTCCATGGCAGGGATGGTTCCTTGAGCAATGACACGGCCGCCCTTTGTCCCGGCTTCCGGCCCCATTTCCACAATCCAGTCCGCTTCTTTCAAAACCTGGGCGTCGTGGTCCACCAGAATAATGGAATTGCCGTCCGCGACCAGATCGTGCATGACGCCGGCAAGCCCCGCAATGTTGGAAGGATGAAGGCCGATAGACGGCTCATCCAGCACATAGAGCACGCCTGTGGTACGGTTGCGGACGGCCCGAGCCAGCTGCATCCGTTGGCGTTCGCCGGTGGAAAGCGTGGAGGTTGAGCGGTCCAGGGTCAGGTAGCCCAGCCCCAAATCCATCAGCCGCTTGGCGGTGCTTTCAAAGGCCTCACAGATGCTTTCAGCCATGGGGCGCATGTTCTCCGGAAGGCTGTTTGGCGTCCTCTGCACCCAATCCACCAGCTGGGAAAGCGTCATGGCACAGGCTTCGTCCAGCGAAAGCCCCTGCAGCTTTGGCGCGCGGGCGGCGGCGGAAAGACGCGTTCCATGACAGTCCGGACAAAGCTCCTCTTTCAGAAATTTTTCTACCCGCTTCATGCCTTTTTCATCTTTGACCTTGGCAAGCGCATTTTCCACGGTATAGACAGCGTTGAAGTAGGTAAAATCCAATTCTCCTGCCTGATTGGAATTTTTGTTGTGGTAGAAAATGTGCTTTTTTTCCGCAGGACCATGAAACACAATGTCCTTTTCCCGGGCTGTCAGGTCGCGAAACGGCACGTTCGTCCGCACGCCCATCTCCCGGCAAATATCCGTCATGAGCGACCACATCAGGCTGTTCCACGGAGCAACCGCTCCCTCGTCGATGGTCAGAGAATCGTCCGGCACCAGCGCGTCGAGATCAACGGTGCGGACAACGCCGGTACCGCCGCATTTTTGGCATGCCCCCTGGGAATTGAACGACAGTTCCTCAGCAGACGGCGCGTAGAAATGTGCGCCGCACACTGGACAAATCAGCTCCTTTCCGGCGGCAACCAGCAGCGACGGGCTCAACGCATGGCCGTTTGGGCAGCGGTGATTGGCAAGGCGGGAATACATCAGCCGCAAACTGTTCAGCAGCTCCGTTCCCGTTCCGAAAGTGCTTCGGATGCCGGGCACGCCGGGGCGCTGATGCAGCGCCAGCGCGGCTGGAACATACAGCGCCTCATCCACGCTGGCCCTTGATGCCTGCGTCATTCGGCGGCGGGTGTAGGTAGACAGGGCCTCCAAATAGCGGCGGGAACCCTCGGCATACAGGACGCCCAAAGCAAGAGAGGATTTGCCGGAGCCGGATACGCCCGCAATTCCCACGATTTTCCCTAACGGAATGTCCACATCTATGTTCTGAAGATTGTGGACTTTCGCTCCACGAATCAGCATTTTATCGATCATATTTCATTATCCCTCATATGGCGTAATGTGATAAGCGGGTTTTGGGGGCGGGCGCTACCCGGTTTCAAACTGTTCCTTCAGCAGCCGGGCAAACGCCTCCACATAGCGGCCGGAATGGTCTTTCTTCCAGAAAACGCAATAGTTGCGCAGAATGGGGTCTTTTCCCCGCACAAGCGGAACACGAACGATGGAGGTTCCAGCTGGCATAGCCTGACCGGTTCCTTCCACGGGAAGAAAGCCCTTGCGGCCGATTACCATCAGCCGGGCTTCTTCCAGGTTTTCCGCGTAGCGAAACTCGCCCTGAAAACCGACTACATTGTGATAGTATTCCAGTTCTGCTTCCCGCTGTGTTTCCGATGTAACCAAAATGCAGGGCGTGCTTTTCAAGGCGGCCGGGGAGATGTGTTTCATCTGCGCCAGCGCGCTGTGGGAGGATACCTCGATATAGCTGCGGCAGGTGGTCAAAATCAGATTCATGTATTCATCGGAGAACGCCCGGCGCTGGTCGTTGAGCACCAAATCGGCCTTTCCTGTGCGCAGCAGGTCATATAGCTCCTCATGATTGCCGTAAGCAACCGATACTTCCACTTCCGGGTACTTTCCGGAAAACAGCGCCAAGGCCCTGTGAAACTCGACGCCGGTGTAGCAGCGCAGATAACCGATTTTCAGAGACGCTCGATTGCCCTTGGCCATTGCGGCGGCTTCGCTGCACAGCCGCTCATAGTCCGCCGTCAGAATCAGGCTTTTTTGATAAAAGTACTCGCCTGCCAGAGTCAGAGTGAACGTGCGATTTTTGCGCTCCAGCAGCTGAAAGCCCAATTCGCGCTCTAGCGCCTGTACCTGCTGAGAAATGGCGGATTGCGAGATGCAGTTTTCCTCCGCCGCTTTGGAAAAGCTGCTTAGCCGAACGACGGACTGGAAATATTTGAGCGGTTTCAGCATGATCATTCTCCTGCCATGAAATAGCTTGCGCTTTCTTCTCCGGGCGGCTGACAGGCCTGTTAGGAATGGGGTGAAAACGACAATCCGTCAAGAGAAACGCATGGGTTATTCTCAATGCCCGGCGTTGCCAACTGGAGCTTCAGCAGCCACGGAAGCGCCGCTCCTCAGACCGATACGGAGAAGCTTATCGCTCCGCTGCCATGCTTTCACATCCGCGGTCTCTGCGCGGCTGTCCCATTGTCAGGTCACAGTTGGACAAAGCCATTTTACCATAGACCGCACTGAAAAAACAGAAAAAAGTGAGCGCAAGTTTTGCTGTGCCGCGCAGGTTTATCCCTATGCCAAGAGAACGGATAGGCGACAAACGGCTGATGAAGCGCCGCCTGCTTCATCAGCGGATATCGTTTGAAATTTACGGTGTCATTTATCGCCCTGATATGGTACAATAAACGTGCTACGGCACTGGCCTTTCCACCCTGGAAAAAAAGCTTGCAAATGTCCGAAAAAGAAAAATCCAACCAGGGACACAGCTGCGGGCCGTGGAAAGAGCACCGGATGTTTCGCGACCGGCAGAGGAACTTTCGGAGAAACAACAGAAGGCCTATTTGTTCGTGCGAAAAGAATCAGGGGAGAACGAAAGCCGGAAGTTGCTATCTGCCTGATGGAACGCGCCGCCCGCCCAGGTTTCTGCCATGACAGAAAAAATGAAAGAAGCGCCGAAAGCCTTGAAATATCAAGGCTTGGAGGCTTTTGAAGGGATATAACAGCAATGACAAAAATTCTATTCGTTTGCCACGGCAACATTTGCCGAAGCCCTATGGCAGAGTTTGTGATGCGGGACTTGCTTGCCAAAGCAGGGCTGGACCGGCAGGTGGTTGTGGCGTCTGCCGCTACGTCGGCAGAGGAACTGGGCAATCCGGTGCATCCGGGCACGCGAAAAAAGCTGGAGGAGCATGGAATGTCCTGCGGCGGAAAAACGGCCCGCCGCTTAACCCGGACGGATTATGCACAGTATGACTGGCTCATTGGCATGGACGCCGCCAATCTGCGCAACATGCGAGCCATGCTGGGAGGCGATTCGGAGGGAAAAATGGCGCTGCTGCTGTCCTTCTGCGGGGAAACGGCGGATGTGGCCGACCCTTGGTTTACCGGCGATTTCGACCGTACCTGGCAGGACGTATTCCGGGGCTGTCAGGCATTGCTTGCACATATTCAAAACACGAAAAGAGGATGAAGCAAATGGGAAAGCTGCGTGACGACGTACAGGCGCTGAGAGCGCAGGCGGCTCGGGGAGCAACCCTGGAGCAGCTGCTGAAGGGCGTGGGCGAAGCACTGAAAAATCATCCGGAGGAGCTGACGCACATCACGGCAAGCTACTGCTTCCGGGCCAACGATACGGGAATGAGCTATGCCTTTTCCTTGGACGGCGGGCGGTATAGCGAGCTGAAAAACGGCGCGCCCGTCAGCGTTACCGTCAGCGGCAGCCAGGAAAACCTGATGCGAATCATTCGTGGGGAAACGAATCCGCTGAAAGCGCTGCTGCTGGGCAGGGTCAAAATTCAGGGCAGCAAGGAGGCGCTGCTGGCTCTGGGCGCCTTTTTGTAACCCGCACCTCATGAAAACGCCTCCGGGCGGGAGGGGAGAAATTCTATGCTGTTTCCTGTGATTCTTTACGTTGCAATTTGGGCGCTGTTTATGCCGGTTCACTTCTGGGCCAAAGCCAGGGGCAAGAAGCCCTTGTCCCTGCTGTTTAAGGGAATCCCCACGCTGCTGTGCGCCGCTTTGGCCGGCCTGGCTTTTCTGGGGAACGCAGATTTGTACGCCAAGTGGATTTTTGCGGGGCTGTGCGTGTGCACCCTGGCGGATATTCTGCTGGACATTCGCTTTGAGGTGGGCGGTACGTTGTTCTTTTTGGGACACGTGTTGTATGTGGTGGCCCTTAGCCAGTACCGCACGCTTTCCTGGTGGTGCCTGACGGTAGCCGTGCTGGCGCTGGCAGGGCTGTGGTTCTTTGCCTCGCATTATACCCGCGGCATCAGCCAGTGGCATATTGTGGCCGGGGTGCTCATTTATTGCCTGGCGTTGTCCGGCCTGTTGGGCTTCAGCCTGCCGCTGCCATTTTTGGCCCCCTCGGTTCGCTCCACGCTGGCAGCCATGGGCGCGGCGGCTTTCGTGATTTCCGATATGACCCTTTGCCACAATACCGTGCGTCAAAAGCCGGTTCGTTGGCACTATGGAAGCCTGGGTATTTACTATACGGCTCAGTGGCTGTTGGCCCTCAGCACCAAGGCGTAAACTGTTTTTGGGCCGTGGTTTTGTGCAGTACAGCGGTTAAAATCGAGCGTTCGTTTTGAAAGAAAAAAGGAAAACGGGACTGGAGGAGGACTTGAGTATAGGAAAGGGCCCGGCGTGGAAAAGACGCCATGGCTGATTGTTCCGGTCGAAAAAACGGGCGGTATCGGAGGGACTTGGCCCTCCGATTCAGGCTGCCACAAAAGCTCGCCTGTGGCTGGCCAGGCGGCAAAGAGCGTAAGGAAAGCCTTGCTGCGCAAGGCACAGGTTGCTGAAAAAGCGGAGGGGCAGGAGGCACTGCCTCCTGCCGGGGTTTTAGGGGCGGAGCCCCTAAGCCTTATGCCACAGCATTTTCCCTGCGAACAAACGTA
Organism: uncultured Clostridia bacterium; assembly: GCA_934621485.1. Classification (GTDB taxonomy): domain Bacteria; phylum Bacillota; class Clostridia; order Christensenellales; family Aristaeellaceae; genus Limiplasma. The sequence continues at coordinate 16,362 of CAKTUS010000024.1, read as the reverse complement.
GCCGTGTGCACGGACGCGCTCTCTCGCAGAGGGTTTTTCAACAGTCTGAGTCTTGCTGCGCAAGGCAGCCGAAAGCGACGTACACGCCGTCGGTTTCGGAATGAAAATCGAAGGGCGGCGGCCCTCCGATGCTTCCCGGGGGTTTTTCGACAGCCTGAGCTCGCCCGCCGCCAGGCGAATTTTTTTAACGGACTGAAACGATGCTATTGACGGCTGTTCCCTTGTTTTTTGTCAGTCGTATGCTATAATCAAAAAGACTGTTTCTGCCTTATTCTGTGTTTTATCAGGAGGAACCGCGCCATGACAATGCTTACTCTTTCACGGTCCAGACTTTGTGGCAGCGCGCAGGTGCCTCCGGCCAAAAGCGCAGTTCATCGCGCGCTGATTTCGGCGGCCCTAGGCAATGGCCCCTGCCGCCTGACGGGTTTTTCCATGCCGCTGTGCGACGATATTCAGGCTACGCTGAATGGCGTTGCCGCCCTGGGAGCAAGCGTCCAGATTGAAGAAAACGCCATACGCATCACTCCGGCCGGGCCTGCCGCCGGGCTGGGCGCGGCGCAGGTTTCATGCTGTGTAAACGCATGCGCCGCTTCGCTGCGCATGCTCATTCCGGTTTACCTGGCCCGGGGGCAAAAGGTGCGTTTTACCATGGAGTCCGGTTTGGCCCGGCGGCCGCTAGGCGCCTTTGAGCCGCTGCTGAAGCGGCTTGGCGCTACGCTGACCCGCCATCCCGCGGGAGAGGATGGCCATGCGGCCATTGAACTAAGCGGCTGGATGCCCGCAGGGCATTATGAAATTGACGGTTCCCAGTCCAGCCAGTTTGCCTCGGGCATGCTGCTGGCGCTGGCCCATGCTGCCGATGCAGGCGGCCTGCCCGCCCCGTCTGTGCTGACGGTAACGGGCCCCATTGTCAGCAGGCCGTACCTGGACATGACCCTTGGCTATTTGCGTACCATGGGAACGGAGGTGCAGGAGGGGCCGGAAGGCGTTTTTGCTCTGCGTCCATCGGCTGTTCCCAGTGCGGAAACGTTGCCCATGCCGGGCGACTGGTCCCAGGCGGCGGTGCTTTTGTGCATCAACGCCATGGGCGGAGGCGTTATGCTGCGCGGCATGGCGCTGGGGGAAAATGATTCCCAGGGCGACGCTCAGGTACTGGAGATTCTGCGGCGCATGGGCCTGCGCCTGTATATGACCCGGGGTGAATTGTACGCGGTGAGCCCGTCGCATGCCGGACTGATGCCCGCAGTCATCGATTGCGCCAATATTCCTGATTTGGCGCCCGTTCTGGCGCTTACCTGTACCCAGGCTCGAGGCCGGTCCGTGCTTAAGGGAGTTAGCCGTCTGCGCATTAAGGAGTGCGACCGGCTGGCGGCCACCTGTGAGCTGTTGGCTCAGCTGGGGGTGAAAACCGAGGTGTCGCAGGACGGCGACAGCCTTGCCGTTTGCGGCCCGGCCCGGCTGCATGGCGGCTTTCAGGCGGACGCCAGGGGCGATCACCGCATGGCCATGTTCGTGGCGGCGGCAGCACTTTTGTGCCGGGAACCCATTACGCTGACCGGTTGGGAAAGCGTGAGCAAATCCTGGCCCGCCTTTTGGGATACCTATCGCGCATTGGGAGGAAAAGCGGAATGAGCAGCCGTATCGGGCGTTTTCTCAGCATCCAGATTTTTGGAGAAAGCCATGGCCCTGCCGTTGGCGTAACGGTGGATGGCTTACCGGCGGGCTTTCGGCCCGATTGGGAGAAGCTGGGCGCTTTTTTGCAGCGCCGGGCAGCCCGCAGCGCCATTGCCACCGGCCGCCGCGAGACGGATGAGCCGCATATTCTCAGCGGCATTTCTCCGGAGGGCTACACTACCGGCTATCCGGTGACAGCCGTGTTTGACAACGCCGACCCGCACAGCAAGGATTATGCCTTTTTGCCGGACAAGCCCCGGCCCGGTCATGCAGATTATCCGGCCATGGCGCGCAGTCATGGTTTTGACGATTTGCGAGGCGGCGGCCATCACAGCGGCCGTCTTACCCTGCCCTACGCCTTTGCAGGCGGGCTGGCGCTGCAATTTCTGGCTGCTCAGGGCGTGAAAATTGCGGCTCGGGTGGCGGCGGTTGGCCTGATAACGGATAAGGGCATCATCGATCCCGTCCATCCGAACATGGCCGCTCTGGAGGCTTGTCATCGTCAGGCGGTGCCCACTTTGGACAAGCTTTCTGGCGAACAGATGTATCAGGCTATTCTGGATGCCCGCACCCAGGGCGATTCCCTGGGAGGCGTAGTAGAGTGCGTGGCGACGGGCTTGCCTGCCGGAGTTGGCGCGCCCTATTTTGACGGAATGGAAAGCGTACTGGCGGCTCGGCTGTTCAGTATTCCGGCGGTTAAAGGGGTAGAATTTGGCGCAGGCTTTGCCGCGGCGAGCCTTAAGGGCAGCCAGTACAACGACCCGTACTGCCTGTGCGGCGATGAGGTGGAGGCCGTAAGCAACCATGCGGGCGGTTTGCTGGGCGGCATGACAGACTGCATGCCGCTGATGGTACGGGCGGCTTTCCGGCCCACGCCGTCCATCAGCCTGCCGCAACAAACGGTGTCCCTGAAGCAAAGAACCAATGAAACATTGACCGTCAAGGGTCGGCATGACCCTTGCGTTGCGGTACGGGCTGTGCCGGTGGTGGAAAGCGCCGTGGCCCTTTCACTTTTGGAAATGTGGCTGGAGCGGCGCGCCGCCGCGTCCGTGGAGGAATAAGATGCAGAAAAACCAACGGTATTCTCTGCGCTGCGACCGGCTGGGCAGCGAACTGGAGGGCATCTGTACCTATGAAGGCATGGCCGTATTCGTTCCCGGCGCGCTGCCGGGGGAAGAGGTAGACGTGCTGTGTGTCAAACCTCAGGCACGCTATGCTTTTGGCCGTCTTATGAGGGTGGAAACGCCGTCGCCGGATCGAGCAGAGCCGCTTTGCCCCGTATATGACAAATGCGGCGGATGCAGCGGACAGCACATGCGCTACGAGGCCACCCTGGCAGCCAAGCGCGCGCAGGTAGAGGATTGTTTACGCCGGATTGGCGGGCTGAACCTGGCTCCGGGAGAAGTGCCTCCTGTTTTGGGCGCGGCGGAGCCGTGGCGTTGCCGCAATAAAACCGCATTGCCGGTAGGCGGCACTGTGCGGGAGCCTTTGCTGGGCTTTTACCGTCGCCGCAGCCATGACATTGTGCCTGTGACGGACTGCGCCGTAGCCATGCCCGGCTTGGACAGGGTGCTGGAGGCAGTTGGGCTGTGGATGCGGAGCGCCCGCGTGCAGCCCTATCAGGAGCAAACGGGAAAAGGGCTGCTTCGGCATGTGGTGGTGCGGCAAAACCGGGCCGGGGATCAGATGGTAGTACTGTGCGCCGCCAGGGACGCGCTGCCCCAAACAGACGATTTGATTTGGCGGTTGAAGGAGCGCTGCCCCGGCTTTTGTTCGCTGCACATCAGTGTAAACGCCGCCCATAACAACGTTATTCTGGGCAAAACCAGCCGTTGCCTGTATGGCCGGGAGGCCATTGAAGAAACGTTGCTGGGCCTGCGTTTTGAAATTCCGCCTCTTTCCTTTTTTCAGGTGAATCCTGCGCAAACAGAGCGTTTGTATCAAACGGCCATTGATTTTGCCGCCCTCACCCCCGGAGATGTGGCGGTGGACGCTTACGCGGGGGCAGGCACCATTTCGCTGTGCATGGCGCGGCATTGCGCCCGGGTGGTAGGCATTGAAATTGTGCCGCAGGCAGTGGAAGGCGCCAGACATAACGCCCAGCTCAACGGCATTGAGAACGTACAGTTTCATACTGCTGCGGTAGAAGAAAGGCTGCCGGTTCTGGTGGCCCAGGGGTTACAGCCGGACGTGGTGGTGCTGGACCCTCCCCGCAAGGGAGTGGAACCGCCGGTGATTCAGGCCGTGCTGAAGGTGCGGCCCCGCAGGGTGGTTTATGTAAGCTGCCACGTGCCAACGCAGGCTCGGGACGTCAGGCTTCTGTGTGAAGGCGGCTACCGTTTGGAGCGCTGCCAGCCTGTGGATATGTTTTGCTATGCCGGCGGTGTGGAAAACGTGGTCAGCCTGTGCCGGGAGGCTTCCGGCAGCGCCGGTCAGGAGTAAAAAACGTGTGCCAAAACTAGGAAAGCAGAGTTTTCATGAGAAACAGGATCAAGGGGCTTTCTGGCTCAGCTCCGGGGGTGAAACGGCATTTCATGAATCATGCCCACCGGCAAAGCCGGCGGTTTGACTAAGCTTTGTAAGGATATAAGAGAGGCAGCGCTCACGCGCCCTGAAAGTCTGCCTTTTGCACGCTAGTTGAATACTTCTGTATACAGTGTTGTCCAGAATCGTTATCGACTCATCAGAACAGGGTTTGATGAATCGTCTCATCGCTTTAAGCTTTCCTGCCCCCGCTCAAGCGGGGGATTTTTTTGGACGGACCAAAGCCTTGCAGAACAGGACGTTAGGTTGTTAAAAACGCGGAGGGGCAGGCAATTGTCGGAAGGCCGCTGTCGTAGCTTTCTCTGATTTTGAATCCAATCTGCGGGTCGCTAACCGCCATAGGCGGTTGTAGCCGGCGGCTTTCCTCCGGTGTCTCCCAGGGTTTTGGAGCCGGAGCAAGCCTTCGAATGCGGCGCTTTTTCCCTCAACAAGCATGTTCGCAGGCACGGACACTCCTCAGGGCGTCAAAAAAGCGGAGGTGCAGGAGACACTGCCTCCTGCCGGGGTTTTATGGGTGGAACCCCTAAGCCTTGTGCTGCAGCATTTTCCCTGCGAACAAACGTAGCCGTGTGCACGGACGCGCTCTCTCGCAGAGGTTTTTTTCAACAGTCTGAGCCTTGCTGCGCAAGGCAGCCGAAACCGACGTACATGCCGCCGGGTTTGGAAGGAAAATCGGAGGATGCGGCCCTCCGATACCGCCCTGGGTTTTTCGGCAGGATGGAACCTTGCGCGGCAAGTGGGCCTTTCATCCGTTACCGCCCCGCGATACGCTGGCGAAGGCCAGAAACTCTCCATATGCGAACAGCTCGCCATCCGGCGAGCTGCTGACAAATCCAGGCAGTAAGAAAGCGGCTGCAAGCATCGCTACGCCTGGGAAAAGCGCTGCAATAAGCCATGAGGATTCCACCGCCATTGCCGCCTTTGGCATCGTCATGTCCACTTCTCATTATGGTTGGAGGTTGCCAGCGGCTAACGGTCGCTGCCTCCACGGATGCGCGCCTTTTTTTGCCACTCGGCGCGGCGGAGGGAAGCAGCGCTCAACTGCCAAAGCGTTTTACTCCCGTAGTTGAGGCGCAAAACGAGGGGGAACGCGGCAGTCTTCCACACCGGCGATGAAGCAACCGCTCTACCTCGCCCTCCCTTTGGCAGCCGGGAAAAGGGAAAGACGTTTGGAAAGCTATGCCATCTGCTGCGCCACATCCAGCGCAACCTGCACCATGCGGTTCATGGAGTTTTGGCGCTGTTGGGGCGTCATTTCCCGGCTGCTGTCGCCGATGATATCGGAAATGGTCAACAGCCCCAGGGCTTTTTTGCCCAGATAGGCGGCGTTCAGGTACAGGGCCGAACACTCCATTTCCACGGCGTAAACGCCCAGCTTGCGCCATTGCTCCTGCTTGGAAGGGTTGGGAACGTAAAACGCATCGCTGGCCAGAATGTTGCCCACATACAGCGGATAGCCCCTTTGTGCAGCCGACTGGTCCGCCAGCTTGAGCAGATCATAGCTGCAAATGGGCGCATAAGTTCCGGGAACGTCAAAATGACTGGCGTAGTTGCTGTCCGTGCAGGCGCCCTGAGCGGCCACCAGGTCGCCCAGGTTCATGCCCGGCTGAAGGGCCCCCGCCGAGCCTACCCGAATGATGGCGTCCACATCGTAATCATGGAACAGTTCGTAGCTGTAGATGGCAATGGAAGGAATCCCCATGCCGTGGCCCATGACGGAAACGCGCTTTCCCTCATAATAGCCGGTGAAACCCAGCATACCCCGGGTTTCATTAAAGCAAACCGGGTTTTGCAAATAGGTTTCCGCAATCCATTTGGCGCGCAGCGGGTCGCCTGGCATCAGGCACACCTTGGCAATGTCGCCTTTTTTGGCGGTGTTGTGTGGCGTCATGAAAAGGCTCCTTTCTTCAAACCGACCGGGTTAACGGTAACCGTTGGGGTTTTGGCTCTGCCAGTTCCAGGAATCGCGGCACATGTCGCCCAGAGTTTTTTGCGCCTTCCAGCCCAGGCATTTTTCTGCGCGGCTTGCGTCCGCATAGCAGCGGGCCACGTCGCCGGGCCGCCGGTCCACAATTTGATAGGGAATATGGATGCGGTTTACCTGCTCAAAGGTTTTCACCAGGTCCAGCACGCTGTAGCCAATGCCCGTACCCAGATTGAACACCTGGCAGCCCTGGTGGCTCATCAGGTATTCGCAGGCTTTGACATGGCCCTGAGCCAGATCCACCACGTGAATATAATCACGCACGCCGGTACCGTCGGGGGTGGGATAATCGTTGCCGAAAACCCGCAGTTCTTTCAGCTTGCCGGTGGCTACCTGGGTAATATAGGGCATCAGGTTGTTGGGGATGCCCACAGGATCCTCGCCGATCAGGCCGCTTTCATGCGCACCGATGGGGTTGAAGTAGCGCAGCAGCGCCACGCTCCAGTCGGGCATGGCGTGGGCTGTGTCCCGCAGAATCTGCTCGATCATGTATTTGGTCCAGCCGTAGGGATTTGTGCAGCCACCGGTGGGCATGGTTTCCACCAGGGGCATCTGGTCGGACGTGCCATATACGGTGGCGGAAGAACTGAACACAAAACGCTTTACGCCATGGGCGCGCATCAATTCGCACAGGGTGAGGGTGGAGTCCAGGTTGTTGCGGTAATACTCCAGGGGCTTAACAACGCTTTCGCCCACAGCCTTATAACCGGCAAAGTGTACAACGGCGTCAAAGGCCTGCCGGTCAAACACATCGGAAAGGGCCTGCCGGTCGCACACGTCCACCTGGTAGCAGGGAACAGGCTTGCCGGTAATGGTTTCCAGCCGGCGTACCACTTCGGGGCAGGCGTTGTAGAAGTTGTCTGCGATGACAGGGGTGTGGCCAGCCGCTACCAGCTCCACATAGGTATGGGAACCAATAAACCCGGCGCCGCCGGTCAGCAGAATGTTCATGGCCTTTCCTCCTTCCTTTTCTGGTCAGAACAGCTTCGGGGGATAGGTACCGTTGTCGTGCATCTTTTTCAATTCCGCCTGCACATAAGGCTTATCCTCATGGTAGGTAACGCCGAACCATACCGCGTCGGTGGAAAGCACGTCCACCTTCAGCCCTTCCTTGTGCATCAGCTGGTCCACCAGCACGGGCAGCACATATTCGGCCTTCATCTCGGTAGGCGCCAGGCCCTTGAGGAAGGTAACGAAATATTCCTCCCCCTTTTCAAACAGCCAGGGGGTGAAGCCGAAGAAATTCATGCTGACCAGGCTGTTGGGATCCAGAATAATGCCCGCGGGATCGGCGTTGGTGTCGCGAATGGTGCCGTCCGGGAAGGGCTGAATTTTGTAGGTTTCGGTAACGGAGGCCAGATGGCCGTGAGCGTCTATCTGGCACACGCCGCGGGTCACATGACCATGCTCGCTGACGGTGTTTTTCAGGTAATAGCCCACCATGCAGGCCTGCTTTTCGGGAGTCAGTTTATCCAGATGATCCGCCATGGTTTTGAAGGCGGGTACGCCGTAATAATCATCGGCGTTCAAAACGGCAAAGGGCTCGTGAATCAGGTCCTTGGCCGCCAGCACCGCCTGCACGGTGCCCAGGGGCTTGGTGCGCTCGGCGGGAATCACACAGCCTGCGGGCACATCCATGGTCTGGAAGGCATATTCCACCTTCACCTTATCCTTTACCACGTCGCCCACCAGCTGGCGGAATCGTTCTTCAAAATCGTGCTTGATGACAAAGACCACCTTGGTGAAGCCAGCGTGAATGGCGTCGTAGATGGAATAGAGCATCAATACTTCGTTATTGGGGCCCATACCGTCGATTTGCTTGTTGCCGCCGTAACGGGAACCCATACCAGCCGCCATGATGAGTAAGGTCTTGTCCATGTTTCTCTTCCTTTCCATAAGCGTCAAAAAATCTGGAAAACCTCTTTTCACAGAGGGGGAAACGCACGGTTATAGCGCCAGCGGCATGGCTCTCTTTTGGGGAGAGGCGCTTTCCGCCTCCTCCTTGGCCACGGTGCGCATGGGCGGACAGCTTACCGGCTTATCACAGAAGCCCTCGGTGCTGTCCTTGCGGAAAAACACGGTGAAGGTGCGCAAAATCAGCTTGAAATCGTAGCCCAGAGAAAAGTTTTCAATATACAGCAAATCCAGAATGGCCTTATCCTTGGGGGAAGTGTTGTATTTGCCCTCGATTTGGGCCAGGCCGGTGAGGCCCGCCTTCATTTGCTGGCGGTAGCGGAACTCCGGCACCTCGCGAATGTAACGCTCCACGTTTTCCAGCATTTCGGGCCGGGGCCCCACAAGGCTCATGTCGCCCTTGAGCACGTTGAACAGTTGAGGCAATTCATCCAGGCGATACTTGCGCAAAAAACGGCCTACCGGAGTAATGCGGTCGTCCCCTTCACGCACAGAGACATTGGCGCTGTCCGCATACATGGTGCGAAACTTGATAATCTTGAAAATGTTGCCGTTCAAGGTGGCGCGTTCCTGACGGAAAAACACCGAGCCGTTGCCTGAAGCCTTCAGCACAACGGCGATGCCGGTCATCAGCGGGCTGAGAACCAGCAGCCCCAACAGGCTGATGAGAATGTCGCAGGCCCGCTTGATGAACAATTGCAGCAGGGTGGGCTCCACACGGTGAATAAACAGAAAAGGCGTGTCCTCCAGAATGTGCTGCTGCGCGGTGGAAATAATCACGTCCTCCAATTCCGCCAGCAGATACATGGTGCGGTTATGCTTATAGCAATAGGCTTCCAGAATGGCCTCCTCCGTATCGGGAATCCCGGCCAGAAAGATCACCTCGTGCTCTCGGATGGTCTTTTTGATATCCGGACAATCATAATGCACCACTTCGGTCAGGCGATACTTTTGAGGAAAGGTTGCCATCTTGGCCGCCACATGGCGGGCCAGTTCCTCCGATGAGGTAATGATGCAGCAATTCTTGGGCGGATTGATTCGCCAATAAGCGTTGTTTCCCAGCACCACAAAAAAATAGATGACGCCGATTTGCAAAAGAAAAGCGCCCATCAGCAGCGCCAGGTCCTCGCCCCACAGCACCAGGTGAGCGTTGGCCTCCGGGTTTTGCGGGTTGGTGTTCATAATTTGCAGCTGGACATAGGTAATCAGGTCGGCAAAAAAGGCCGCCATGGACAGGCTGGCAAATACGGAACGCATTTTTTTAACGCCGATGTCATAACCGCCGTACACAATGGTCAGCAGCAGCGTGGCTACCGCAAAGGTAACGGCCGTGGTAACGGCGGTACGGCTGATGGTGTGCAGGCCGATATTGGTAATGGAAAGCATGGCCCAAAATGCGGTAAATAAAAGCACGTATAACAAAACCTGAAACAGCAGCTTCATCAGCTGCGTGGCGTAAAAGCGTCTCTTTTGCATGGAGCGCCTCCCTACAAAAAGATGGAGTTGGGTGGAAAAAGGCCCAACCATACCATTATATCGGTAACAGCATAGCACGCTGCCGGGCGGGTGTCAAGTTTTCGCCGGGCGGCGGGCCGGTTTTCCCCGCTGCCGCAGCCATGGCAAAAGCCGGAGAAAGCCTGCGTCGGGGAACGGGCGCTCCGCCGGCGGGAGGAACAGACCGTTTCCTTACTTTTTTACTCGATCGTTATTGATGAAGAAATTTCCGCCTTGTTGCGGTTAATTTGCTTGTTAAGAAATAGTTAAAGTTATTTTCCCCGATTCCCTTGCAAAGCTTCCGGCTTTCCCCTATAATAACGAAGATGAAAATGGCGTAAAATGGCTTTCTCATCCTGCACGCCAAGGATACTGCGCAGTAAGCGCGAAAAAACGAAGGGGGTTATCTACGTGGGTAAGGTATACATCTTCGACCATCCTCTGATTCAGCATAAGCTTAGCATCATGCGCGATAAGAACACCGGCGCCAAGGAATTCCGGGAACTGCTGGAAGAAATCAGCATGCTGATGGTGTATGAAGTCACCCGCGACCTGCCTACCGAAGAAGTAGACATCGAAACGCCCATTTGCGTAACCAAATCCCGCATGCTGAGCGGCAAAAAGGTAGGCATTGTGCCCATCCTGCGCGCCGGCCTGGGAATGGTGGACGGCGTATTGAACCTGGTGCCCGCCGCTCGCGTAGGTCACATCGGCCTGTACCGCGACCCGGAAACCTTGCAGCCCGTAGAATACTACTGCAAGCTGCCTGACGACAGCCAGAACCGTGAACTGCTGGTGCTGGATCCCATGCTGGCCACCGGCGGCAGCGCCTCTGCGGCCATCACGTTCCTCAAGCAGCGCGGCTGCTTCAACATTCGCCTGGTGAACCTGATTGCCGCGCCCGAGGGCATTGCGCGCGTGCAAAAGGATCATCCGGACGTGAACATTTACGTGGCCGCCTGCGATGAAAAGCTCAATGAGCACGGCTACATTGTTCCCGGCCTGGGCGATGCGGGCGACCGCCTGTTCGGCACCAAATAAATCCGGCATTTTGCCTGAAATGTCAGAAAAACGGACAGGCGACGGCCGATGACTATTGTGCCGGGTTTTGCCGTTGGTTATCATACCTCTGAAGGAGGAAAACCCACATGATGCAGATTGACGCTGCCGTGAAAAAGGAAACCTGCTACATTGCAGGGTGGTCGCTGCTTTTGAGCGCCGTGATGGAATGTGTGTTCTGGGCGGTTGGCCGGATGGACTACACCGTGCCTCTGGGCAACCTGCTGGGCGTGGCGGCGTCGCTGCTGAACTTTTTCCTGATGGGGCTGACCGTTCAGCGGTCCGTAGGGCTGGACGAAAAGGATGCGGCCGCCAAGCTCAAGCTGTCGCAGCGGCTTCGGATGCTGATGATGGTGGTCTTTGCGGTACTGGGCGTGTGGCTTCCCTGCTTCAATCTGGTGGCCGCGCTGGCGCCCTTCTTCTTTCCGCGCATCGCTATCGCGTTTTGGCCGCTGCTGAACAAAAACCATTCTGAGAAGGGGTGATACACGCTATGAACAACAAATCCCTGCGCTTTCGGATTGTGGACGTCCTGCTTATTGTCATGATGATCCTTCCGCTGGTTGCAGGTATGGCCATCAAGGTGCTGACCACGCCGGCTTCCGAGGGAATCGAAATATCCGGCGCCAGAATCTATGCAACCATTCCCATGCCTGTGCAGGATTTGCCCATTACCGAAAGCCAGGTCAATTCCTGGCTGGTGATGATTTCCATTCTGGGCTTGTGCCTGTACCTGGCGCACGGTATTGCCGTTCGGCCCCAAAGCAAGCGGCAGCTGGTGGCGGAATGGGCGGTGGAAAAGGTGAACGGCCTGATTGCCGACAACATGGGCCAGCGCTTCATGGGCTTTGCGCCCTTTGTGGCGGCCATCATGGTTTTGTCAGCCTTTTCCAGCCTGATGAGCCTGGTGGGCCTCAGGCCGCCGACGTCCGATATGAACGTGGTGGCCGGCTGGGCCATTGTGGTCTTCCTGCTGATTACCCACTATAAGCTCAAGGGCGGCCTGTGGCCGTATGTGAAGGGCTTCTTTGAGCCGGTGCCGGTGTTTGCCCCCTTCAATATCATCGGCGAGTTTGCTACTCCGGTCAGCATGTCGTTCCGTCATTATGGCAACGTGCTTTCCGGCGTGGTCATCTCCACCCTGGTGGCGGCTGCGCTGCAGGGGCTGAGCAAGCTGCTGCTGGGCTGGCTGCCCGGCCTGCTGGGGGAGATTCCTTTTTTGCAGGTGGGCCTGCCCGCCATCCTGTCGCTGTATTTTGATATTTTCAGCGGCGTGATGCAGGCGTTCATCTTCGCCATGCTCACCATGCTCTACATTGCCACCGGCTTCCCGGAAGAAGAGTACGAGCAGCGCAAGGCCAAACGGAAAAAGCGTGCTCTGAACGCCGCCTGACCCCAAAACGAAAAACAAAACCCTATATCTTTTTGAGGAGGAAACATCAAATGTTGGATCTCGCTATTGGTATCATTCTTGCTGGTTGCGCCATCGGCGCCGGTTTGGCCCTGATTGCCGGTATCGGCCCCGGTATCGGCGAAGGTAACGCCGTTGCCAAAGCCTGCGAAGCCATCGGCCGTCAGCCGGAAAGCAAGGGCCCCGTTACGTCCACCATGATCATGGGCTGCGCCATCGCGGAAACCACCGGTCTGTACGGTCTGGTTATCGGCATCCTGCTGATTTTCGTGGCTCCCAACCTGTTCGTGAACATTCTGCTCAACGCCATTCACTGATCGCCCCTCAGCGATAGAAAGGCAGAAGTATGAGCGTACAGTCATTGGATATCATTTCGGTTAATCTGTGGCAGATTCTCATTTCTCTGGCCAATTTGCTGATTATATTCCTGATTCTCAAACGCTTTTTGTTTAAGCCCGTGCAGAATGTGGTGAACACCCGCACACAGCAGGTGGAAGCCATTTATCACGACGCGGATGAGAGCCGCAAGGCGGCCGACGGCATGAAGCAGGAGTACGAGGCAAAGCTGGCCGCCGCCCGCGAAGAGGCGGACGGCCTGGTGCGAAACGCCGTGCAAACGGCCCAGCGCAAGAGCGACGCCATGCTGGCCGAGGCCAGCAGCCAGGCCAGCCACCTCAAGCAAAAGGCCGAGGATGAAATTGCCCAGCAGAAAAAACAAATGCTTTACGATGTGCGCAGCGAAATTTCCAACCTGGCGGTGGATATCGCCTCCAAGGTGGTGGAGCGCGAGGTGCGCAAGGAAGACCACGAAGGCTTTGTGGAGGAATTCATCAAGAACGTGGGTGACGCGCAGTGACAGAGCTAGCCAGAGAATACGGCGACGGCCTGTATGCCCTGTGCGCGGAGGAAACGCTAGCTGGGGATGTACTGGCCCAGCTGGCCATGCTGAAGCAATGCTTCCGTGATCAGCCGGACTTTTGCCGTCTGCTTTCCAACATGGCCCTGCCCAAGCAGGAGCGCACCCAGGTTGTGGATCGGGCGCTTCGGGGGCAGGTGCATCCCTATGTGCTCAACTTTTTGAAGCTGCTGGTGGAGCACGGCGTCATTTCGGAGTTTAACGGCTGCGAGGCCGCTTTCCGCCAGCGTTATAACCAGGACAACGGCGTGGTGGAGGCTGTAGTCACCACGGGCGCGCCCATGACGGATGAAGAAAGCGCGCAGCTGATTGACAAGCTGAGCCGCATGACCGGGCGTCAGATACAGCTGACGGAAAAGGTGGATGCGGGTGTGATTAGCGGCGTGCTGCTGGAAATGGACGGCAAGCGCTATGACAGCACCCTGCGCCACCGGCTGGAAGAAATCCGCCGCACGCTGACGGCACAGGACTAAGCCACCATCTACTGAAAGCGGTGATACGATGCAGTTAAAACCAGAGGAAGTTTCCAAGCTCATTAAAGAGCAGATTAAGCATTACGAAAACCGGATCACCCAGACCGATACCGGCACCATTCTCATGATTGGCGACGGCATTGCCCGGGTATCCGGCCTGGAAAAGTGCATGGCCAACGAACTGGTCAAGTTTCCCAACGGCGAATACGGCATGGCCCTGAACCTGGAGGAAAACTCGGTGTCTATCGTTATGCTGGGCACCGATGAGGGCGTTAAAGAGGGCGACGTGGTGGAGCGCACCGGCAAGGTGGTCTCCGTGCCTGTGAGCGAAGGGCTCATTGGCCGCGTGGTCAATGCCCTGGGCCAGCCCGTGGACGGCCGCGGCGCTGTGGACGCCAAGGAAATGCGCCCCATTGAGCGCAACGCTCCCGGCATCATCCAGCGCAAAAAGGTGTCTGTGCCGTTGCAGACGGGCATCAAGGCCATCGACAGCATGATTCCCATTGGCCGGGGCCAGCGCGAATTGATTATCGGCGACCGCCAGACCGGCAAGACCGTGATTGCGCTGGACACCATCATCAACCAGAAGGGCAAGGACGTGATCTGCATTTATGTGGCCATCGGCCAGAAATGCTCCACCGTGGCCCAGCTGGTGGATACCCTGACCGCCGCCGGCGCAATGGACTACACCATCGTGGTCAGCGCCACGGCCAGCGAGTTGTCCCCCCTGCAATACATCGCTCCCTATTCCGGCTGCACCATGGCGGAATACTTCATGGATCAGGGCAAGGACGTGCTAATTGTGTACGACGACCTTTCCAAGCACGCGGTGGCTTACCGCGCCCTGTCCCTGCTGATTCGCCGCCCCCCGGGACGCGAAGCCTATCCCGGCGACGTGTTTTACCTGCACAGCCGCCTGCTGGAGCGCGCGGCCCGTGTGGATCCGGAGCATGGCGGCGGCTCCATTACCGCCCTGCCCATCATTGAAACTCAGGCGGGCGACGTGTCGGCCTACATTCCCACCAACGTGATTTCCATCACCGACGGCCAGATTTTCCTGGAAACCGAGCTGTTCCACTCCGGCATTATGCCCGCCGTGGACCCCGGTATTTCCGTTAGCCGCGTGGGCGGCGACGCCCAGATTAAGGCCATGAAAAAGGTGGCCGGCAGCCTGAAGCTGCTTTATAGCCAGTACCGCGAGCTGCAAAGCTTTGCCCAGTTCGGCTCTGACCTGGACGCCGATACCAAGGCCCGCCTGGCTCAGGGCGCCCGCATTGTGGAGGTGCTCAAGCAGAACCGCAATCATCCCATTGCCGTAGAGGACCAGATTTGCATCTTCTACGCCGTCACCCACGATTTCCTCAAGGATGTGGATGTAACCAAGGTGGCCGAGTATGAGGACAGCCTGTATGAGCGCATGGCTTCCCAGCATGCCGACGTGCTGGAAGAAATTCGTCAGACCGGCCAGCTGAGCTCCGATACGGAGGGCAAGCTCAAGGCGGCGCTGGAAGCCTATACCCGCGATTTTCTCAAATAAGTAAGGAGGACTTGCCATGGCAGGATCGTCCATGAAGGACATCAAGCTGCGCATCAAAAGCGTGGAAAGCACCATGCAGATTACCAAGGCCATGCAGCTTGTGGCGACCTCCAAACTGCGCCGGGCCAAAGAGCGCATGGAAAACAGCAAGCCTTACGCAACCATCGCCCGTCAGGCTGTTGCGGCGGCCATTGCCAGCTGCGGGGACAGCAGCGTGCCCTTTGTCAGCCTGCGGCCGGTACAGCGCCGCTGCTATGTGGTCATCGCCGGCGAGCGTGGGCTGGCAGGCGGGTATAATGCCAATGTGTTTAAGGAAGTAGCCGCCCATATGGGCGATACGCCCTGCTGCGTGCTGCCTTTGGGCCGCAAGGCCATCGATAAGTACCATCATGCGGCGGTAGACCTGTTGAGCACGGAGTACCCACGGGTGGAGGGCATTTCGGTAGGTCAATGCTACAAGCTGGCGCAAAGCCTGATTGAGGGCTATCAGGCCGGATCGTTTGACGAGGTGGTTCTGGCCTACACGTCCTTCCAGTCCATGATGGCTCAGGAGGTGCATCTGGAGCGGCTGCTGCCCCTGCCGCAGCCAGAGCAGGCGAAGCCCCAATCGTTGGTGTGTACGGTTTATGAGCCGGACCCGGTAGAAATGTTGCAGCAGGTAGTGCCCGACTTTCTGGCGGGCAGGCTGTACAGCGCGCTGTGCGATTCCTTTGCCAGCGAGGTGGCGGCCCGCCGCAGCGCCATGGACAGCGCTACCCGCAACGCCGGCGAAATGATTAATGACCTGAAGCTGAAGTACAACCGTGCGCGCCAGGGCGCCATTACCCAGGAAATCACGGAAATCGTCGCCGGTGCGGAAGAGTAAGCATCGGGAAAGGAGAACAACCATCGTGAACAGTCAAAACGTTGGCAAAGTGGTTCAGGTCATCGGCCCCGTGCTGGACATCCGCTTTGAGGATGGAAACCTGCCCGAACTGCTGAATGCCATTGAGATTCAAAACGGCGATCAGAAAATTGTGGCGGAAGTGGCTCAGCATGTGGGCGATAACGTGGCTCGCTGCATTTCCATGAACGCAACCGACGGCATGGTGCGCGGCATGGACGCCGTGGACACCGGCAGCCCCATCACCGTGCCGGTAGGCAACGAGTGCCTTGGCCGCATTTTCAACCTGCTGGGACAGGCCATCGATGAAAAGCCCGACCCCGCTACGGCGGAACGCTGGCCCATCCATCGCCCCGCTCCCTCATATGAGGAGCAGGAAACCTCTACAGAGATTCTGGAAACTGGCATCAAGGTGGTGGACCTGATTGCCCCCTACGCCAAGGGCGGGAAAATCGGCCTGTTTGGCGGCGCAG
>CAKTUS010000023.1 GCA_934621485.1 uncultured Clostridia bacterium | reverse complement strand
TGCTTCACGAGGTTTTCAGTGCGGCAATAGAGGATGGATATATGGACAAAGACCCCACCGCCAGTTCTCGACTGGTGCTGCCCACCAAAAGAAGCGTCCGGGAGGCGCTGCCAACAGAAGCATTTGTGGACGTGATGAAACAAATCGCCTGCTTGGAGCCGGAGGATGCCCGCCTGCTGGCTCTGCTGACCTATACGGGGATGCGGCGAAATGAAGTATTGGGGTTGCGTTGGGAAGATATTGACCTTGATGAAAGGTTGGTTCACGTTCGGCGCGGCGCGACGTTTACGAGCAATCAACCCATCATCGGAACGCCCAAAACCAAAGCCGGGTATCGGGATATTCCTATCACGGAACATTTGCTGCCATACCTTCAACCGGCGCAAAAAGGCGGCTTTGTCATTGGCGGAGGCAATACGCCCATCACCCAAAGCACTTATGACCGCGCAATGGAACGCATCGGCAAGGCAATCGACCTTCACGGCGCAACGGCGCACGTTTTCCGACATTCGTACCTGACTTTTCTTGGCACACTGAACACGAACGTGAAAACGATACAGGCCATTGCGGGCCATTCTGACATTCAAACCACGATGAACCGCTACGTTCATAAAGACCGGCAACAGATTCATCTGGCAGGGCAGGCCTTTAGTGAAAAGGTGTCGGAATTTTTGTCTGATACAACCGTCGCGAATGTGGCTTCCAATAAGGAATGAACCGCATGACAGCAGTCCGAAATGCGGACGAAAAAGGTGTCAAAACGGGGGTCAAAACGATAAAGGGCGCGTTTGAAAGTGAAACGAAGCAAAAAGAAAAACCGTTAAAGCCTTATGCTTCAACGGTTTCCCTTTGGTGAGCCCGGCGGGATTCGAACCCACGACCTTTTGATTCGTAGTCAAACACTCTATCCAGCTGAGCTACGAGCCCACATGCCTTTTCAAGGAGGATTCCTCAAATCAGCTTGTCCATTATAGCAAAGGAAAACCAAAAATGCAATACCTGAACCAAAATTTTTTTGAAAAAAGGGACATACTGGATTTGGAGCGCCGAAAACGGCGCTGTGGAAGGAGGAAGCCAAACCATGTGTCACCGTCAGCCAAAGCCGGATCCCAAACAGCTTTGCGAGTTGGCCAGGATGGCCGACGAAGCGGATAGCACCGATGTGTTGGGCAGCTACACGGGCATGGCCCAGGATCGGGAAGCGCCGGTGCAGGACGCCGACGACCTGTAGCCGGTGGACTGAGCGGAGGAGAGCGGACGCTTTCTTCCGCTCAGCCTGTCCAAGAACGCACTTGTGGAAAGCGTTTTGAGGGAACGCAGCCCTTTGGCTGGAAACGTCTCTCCTGGCGGACCTGCAAATGAACTCTTTGCTGGGTGCAGCCCCAGGCGGGACGTTTTTCGCTCTGCCGAAAACACAGGCTGTCGAAAAACCTTGGCGGATATCGGAAAACCGCGGCCCTCCGGTTTCGGCAGCCTTGCGCAGCGCTGCGAATCCTTCCGCTCCTTGGCTGTTGCCAGGCGGGCCGCAGGCCAGGAGCCAAAGAGCGCTTCTCGGCAGAAACGCTCGCTGTCAGGCATGCTTTTTGGACTGACGTCAGGAGGAGAACCGGCGCTTTCTTCCGCTTGTGGGGGTTGCGACAAAAAAATGAAAAAATTCGCAATGGGGGGTTGACTTTTGTACGGAAATCAAGTATACTCAATTCCGCGCTAAAGCAATGGGGAATTGTGTAATGGCAGCACCTACGACTCTGACTCGTATTGTCTAGGTTCGAATCCTAGTTCCCCAGCCATCTGGCTCCATGGTCAAGCGGTTAAGACGTCGCCCTCTCAAGGCGAAATCAGGGGTTCGATTCCCCTTGGAGCTACCAGCGTATGCAAGCATTTTGTTGCTTGCTTTTTTTATGCCCGCACGCACATTGACTTCTTAACAGCCAGCCTTTATAATGAAGAATACCGCATTGAAATGCGGAAACCGGCCGAAGGGAGGCGCACGAAATTGCCCAAGCTGATGCTGAAGCCGCAAAAGGCGCAGCTGACGGCATGGTCCGTTGCCCTGGCTGTGTTGGCGGCGGCAATGTTCCTTTTTCCGGCGCTATGCCTGCCTTTGGCGCTGCTCACCCCTTTGTTTGCTTGCCTGTTGCTGAAAAGCCGCATGCAGTGGGTTGCATGGGCGTCGGTAGCCGCGCCGATGGCGGCGGCCTTGCTGGATGGTCAGGACGGGCTGTTTTCCGCCAGCCTGCTGCTGCCCTGCGGCCTGGCGTTGGCGGTTACCTGCCTGCCTAGTGAAAAGCGGCTGGGCGTGAAAGGCTTGCTTTGGTATTTGGGCGCCAGCACGGCGGCGCTGACGATGACTGTCTTTTGCGCGTCCTACGCGCTGGGCGCGCCCCTGAGCGACGCCCTTACCCAGACGTTGATGCGCCGTGTGCAAAATGCTGAAAACCAGGGACAGCTGCTGTATCGCTTTGCGCAGGCCGGACTGGCTGGCGTGCCGAAGGAATACCGGCAGGCAGGCCCGCTGGCCTACGCCTTGGACCCGGTTCTTATTCGCCAGCTGTTGCTTTCCTTGGAAGAAACCGTTCGCCGATTGCTGGAAAGCTTGCTGCCGCAGGCTTTTGTGCAGGCGGCGCTGCTGAGCGGCCTGTTTACGGCGCTGCGGGTGCGCCGCGCTGAGGGCGTGTTTGTGGTGGTGGAAGCCGCTGCGCCGGGAAACGATGGGCAGCGAACGGCGCGGGTAGCGATTCAGCCCGGTTTTCGTTTCCTGACCATTCCGCCGGGATTGCGCCGGGCGTTGGTAGGCATGGGGATGGCGTCGCTGCTGCTGATGTATGCGGAGCAAAGCCTGCTGGCCACGTTGGGCTTGCTGTTTTATACGGCGTTTTCCGCGGCCTTTGCCTTGCAGGGAGCTGCGGTGCTGGTTTGCACCCTTGCCGCAAAAAAGCCGGAGCGGCTTACGGCGGCCGGTTTCCTGGCGGCGGCGCTGTATGTGCTGTTTCCGCTGGCGCTGGTGCTGCTGGGCCTGAGCGATTCGTTTGTTCATTACCGGGCAAAGCTGCTCCGTTCCGATCAGAAAAAATCATAAAGGAGGACTTGACGATGAAAGTGATTCTGCTGTGCGATGTAAAGGGTACCGGAAAAAAGGACGATATTGTCAATGTGTCTGACGGCTATGCCCGCAACTTTCTGTTCCCCAAGAAGTGGGCTGCGGAGGCTACCCCCGGGGCAATGAAAGAAATTGAGCGCAAACGCGCCAACGAGGAAAAGCTGGAGCGGGAACGCCGCGAGGCCGCCCAGAAGACTGCCGACGCCATTCGCGGCAAGGTGCTCACCCTGAAGGTGAAATGCGGCGCTCAGGGCCGCCTGTATGGCAGCATTACCAACCAGGAAATTGCCGACGCGCTGAAGGAACAGTACGGTGTGGAGGTGGAAAAGCGCCGCATCGAGTGCGAACCCATCCGCCAAACCGGCGACGTCATCATCGAAGTGAAGGTATATGCCGGCGTTTCCGCCAATATGAAGCTGAGCGTAGTGCCCGGCGACAAGTAAGCTTACCATATCAAAGGAAGGGGGAGCCGTATGGAGGCCGGAATGACGGACGGCATCGTTACCGCTTTGCCGCCCAGCAGCATCGACGCCGAGCGCAGCGTGCTGGGCGCCATGATGCAGGATAGCGGCGCGGCCAGCCTTGCCTTTGAAACCCTGATGCCGGAGGATTTTTACTCGGCTGAGCATCGGGAAATCTTTGAGGCCATGCGGGATTTGCACATTGCCGGCAACCCGGTGGATTTGATGACCGTCGGCAACGAGCTTACCCGCCGCGGCACCTTCGAAAGCATTGGTGGAGCGGCCTATTTGTTGCAGGTGGTGCGCTTTGTGCCCACTACCGCCAATACCCGCACCTATATTCAAATTGTGCTGGAAAAATCCACCCTGCGCAAGCTGATCAGCGCCAGCCAGCAAATTCAGCAGCAGTGTTATGCTCAGGCGGACCAGCTGCAGGACGTGCTGCACAATGCCGAGCGGCTTATCTTTGATATTGTGATGAAGCGCAGCGGTGCGGAAACCCTGCTGCCCCTGAACCGGGTGCTGATGTCCACCTTCGACCAGATTGAGGAGCTTAGCCGGCTCAAGGGCCGGCTTGGCGGCGTGCCTACCGGCCTGTACGACCTGGACCGCATGCTGACCGGCCTGCATGGCGGCGAGCTGGTGCTGGTGGGCGCGCGTCCCGCTATGGGCAAAACCTCCATGGCCCTGGGCGTTACCCAGTTTGCAGCGGTACAGGGCAAGCGGTGTGTGGCCGTGTTCAGCATGGAAATGCCCCGGGAGCAGATTGGTTTGCGCCTGCTGTGCTCCGCCGCCAACATCAACATGCAGCGGGTGCGCAGCGGCATGCTCAGCGACGACGAGTGGGTAAAGATTGGCGATACCATCAATGATTTGTCCACCTGCCGCATCTTTATTGACGATACCCCCGGCCTGACCCCCTCCCAGCTGCGAAGCCGGTGCCGCCGCCTGATGATGGAGCAGGGGCTGGATTTGATTGTGATTGACTATCTGGGCCTGATGGGCACTGACAAGCGGGTGGAAAACCGCCAGCTGGAGGTAAGCGAAATCAGCCGCCAGCTGAAAGCCATCGCCCTGGAGCTGAAGATTCCCGTTTTGGCCTGCGCCCAGCTGAGCCGCGCGCCTGCCGCCCGTACCGACAAGCGGCCGCTGCTCAGCGATCTGCGCGACTCCGGCAGCATTGAGCAGGACGCCGATGTGGTGCTGTTTTTGCACCGGGAGGGCTATTACGCTACCGCCGGCAGCGAGGACGGACCCAAGCCCGACGACACTGCGGGCGAGGTCATCATCGCCAAGCAGCGCAACGGTCCCGTGGGCACGGTGAATGTGGAGTGGCAGGCCGAGTTCGCCCGCTACACCAATTTGCCGGGTACGCGGGTGGCCATGTATGTAGAGAACGAAAGCGCGTAAGGCCGTTTCCATTCCATCAAGATAAAGGAGTAGCTTCATGCCACAGCAAAATGTATGCGACATTGTGAAGGACCAGCGCTTTGAGGGCTTTTTGCTGGTGCGCTCTGCCGAGCAGCGCACAGGCGGCAACGGCGCGAAGTATTTGGATATGAACCTGGGCGATCGTACCGGTGAAATCAACGCCAAGGTGTGGGACGGCAATGTGGCCGCCCCTGCGGCGGGCAGCGTTGTCAAAGTGCGGGGCGGTACCCTGGAATACAACGGCCGTCTGCAACTGCGGGTGGAGCGGATTCGCCCGGTCCAGCCCGCCGACGGCGTGGATATGAGTCAGCTTACCCCCTGCGCTCCGGAGCCGGTTGAGCAAATGCTTGGCGAGCTGCTGAGCACGGCGGAGGCTTTTTCCTCTCAGCCCCTGAAGGCGATAACCCTGCATTTGCTGAGCCGCTTTGACGAAAAGCTGCGGTATTATCCCGCGGCCCAGCGCATCCATCATGCTGAATTGGGCGGGCTTTTGCACCACACCACCGGCATGCTGCGCACCGCCAAGCTCATCACTCAGGCTTATCCTTTTTTGGACCGGGATTTGCTGTATGCCGGCGTGATTTTGCACGATTTGTGCAAAACCGAGGAAATGGACTCCGATAAGATGGGCGTGGTGCGGGATTACAGCCGCGAGGGCCTGCTCATCGGCCATCTGGTGCTGGGGGTTACCCGGATTCAGGAAGCGGCGAACGAACTGGGCATTACCGGCGAGCCGGTTTTGCTTCTTCAGCACATGATGCTCAGCCACCATGGCGAAGCCGAGTTTGGCAGCCCGCGCAAGCCCATGTTTCCCGAGGCCGAGGCCCTGCACTGGATTGACCTGCTGGACGCCCGCATGAATGAAATGCAGGCTGCGATGGGCAAGGTGAAGCCCGGCGCTTTCTCCGATAAAATCTGGTCGCTGGACCGCCGGCTATACCACGCCCGCTATGAGGAGCTGGAGGAAACGCCCCAAGGTTGACGTTTGTTTCCATCAATGTTACAATATTGTAACGAAAGGAAGGTTTCTTCCTGCTGAAACGTTGCATAGGCGCATACCCCGTCCGGATGGGAGGAAGAGGAAAGATGAAACGCAAGTGCATGATGCTTGGCTGTCTGGCTTTGGCCCTGCTGATGCTGAGTGGCTGTTCCAGCCAGAATAATGAAATTGCCAACATTCCCAACATTACCCAGGCTATCGGCCCCACCGTTGCGGCTACGGCCGCGCCTACCCAGGCGCCTCAGAGTGATTCCCTTACCGATGGCGCGCCGATGAACGACGGCTCCGGTTCCAGCATTTTTGATATGAACCCCTATGATGTGGGCGCTGCCGACTGGGGCGACGAGCCGCTGAACGAAGAAAATTACGACCCCGGTGTGGATGACGGCAGCAACGATGTCTACGACAGCAGTTTGACGGCCGTGGCGGAGAACACCGTATATCCCTATGCGGGCAGCACCCCCATTCCGCTGGACCCGGTGGATATGCCCAGCCCTACGCCCCGGCCCAAGCTGAGCTTTACCTATGTGAGCTACACCTCCTATGGCGTTGGCGTTACCTTTGACGGCCCCGCCGGCTGGCAGGTGGATGAAAGCCAGAATCAGATGATGATTCTTTCCGAGCCCACAGCCCAGATTAAGGAAGGACAGCAGTGCATCATTACGCTGTCTGCCGAGCCGGTCAGCAGCAACTATAGCGAAAACGACCTGAAGTCTCATGTGAAGCAGCGGCTGGACACCATCTACACATCTGAGATGAGCGATTACAGCCCCAGCCTGACCGCTACCCGCTACATGATGGGCAGCAAGGGTGTGTATGCCAACTACACCGGCGAGTTGTTGGACGGTACCCAGGTGGGCGGCCGAATTATGTATGTGTGCATCGACCGGGTGCTTTACGGCTTGGAAATCATCTATCCCCAAGGCTATAAGGAGGACTACCTGGAGGTGTTCGGCACCATTCGCAAGAGCCTGAAGCCGGGTAGTGGAACCTGACGACTCAAAACGGCAACGCCCAGCGTGCCGTCAGCCTGTCAGAAAAATCCATGGATGGTATCGGAGGGCCGCAGCCCTCCGATTCAGCTTGTCAAAAAAGCTCGCCTGCGGCGATCTTTTTTGACAGAAACTGCCGGTAATGTTTTCGGCGTAGCCGAAAACGCCCCGCCCGACCGGCACAGCCGGTCGATACGAATATAGTCAGAGGGGGCTGGCCCCCTCTGACAACTCCCCCGACGGAGTTTTTCGACAGTCTGATCGGAGGGCCGCAGCCCTCCGATTTTCATTGGGTTCGGCATCCTTGCGCAGCCAGGCACAGGTTGCCCAAAAAGCGGAGGTGCAGGAGGCGCTGCCTCCTGCCGGGGCTTAGGGGCGGAGCTCCTAAGGTTTGTGCCGAAACGCGTTTTCCGCGAACCGGCGTAGCTTGTTCATAGGGTTTTTCGACAGCCCGAGCTTTGCGCACTTTGCCGCCCGGTGAGCAGGCAAAGCGCGCCTCTCGGCAGAAAGGCCCGCAGCCAGACGAACTTTTGGGACGGCCTGACGGCAACGCCCAGCATGCCGTATACCGCTGGGCGTTCATCCGGTTCCCCCTTGGGGGAGAACCGGATGAGAAGAGTCTCTTTGGCGATGCAGCCGGCGAATGAACCCGTAAAGACTTTGCCGTGTACAGCACTGGCCGTTTCTGCTGATAAGAAACGCCGTTAGCCAGCTTTTTGGACAAGCTGAACGCTCAGCACGCCATGCGTGGCTGAGCGTTTTTCGCAGCACAGGAGGAACCGTATGGAAGCGCTGATGCAAGCTCTGGAAAACTACCGACCCTGGAACCCGCAGGAGATTGTGGATCGGAGGCGACTTTTGGCCTGTTTGCAAACCCAGCCGGAGGTGTTCACCCGGCAAAACCAGGCCATGCACATGACGGCTTCGGCCTGGATTGTCAGCCCCGACCGCGCTCGGGTGCTGATGGCCTGGCATAATGTATATAAGTCCTGGTCCTGGCTGGGCGGGCACGCGGACGGCGATACAAACCTGTTGCGGGTGGCCCTGCGGGAAGCCCGGGAGGAGAGCGGGCTGACGGAGGTGCGGCCGGTGACGGAAAGCATTTTTTCGGTGGAGATTCTGACGGTGGACGGTCATGAAAAACGGGGTGAATACGTAGGTTCTCACCTGCATTTGAACGTTACTTATCTGCTGGAGGCGGACGATAGGCAGGCGCTGGTGATTTGTCCGGAGGAAAACAGCGGCGTAAGGTGGTTTTCGCTGGACGAGGCCGTCGCGGCCTCCTGCGAACCCTGGTTCCGGGAACGAATTTACGCCAAGTTGAATGAAAAGCTAAGGCGCCTGACAAAATGATTGCATTACGCCCCATAACGCTCCAAAACCTGTGACAACTGTTGAAACGGAAGGTGGCTGCTCGTCAAGAAAGCTTGCGAATACGGAAAGCATAGCGGAAGCCTGCCGCGCTCTTGCGGCCGGGTGAACGGCATTGCCCTTCTATCATGGGCAACCCCAGGTGGGCTTTCGCATGATTGGCCACGGTCAGACGGAGGATGGGGAGGAGCCGGAGGCGGCCCAAGAACCTTACTGCATTCGGCGCCTGATGATTGGCAGCGCTTATCAGGGCTATGGCTTATCTGTTTTCTCTGCGGTCCGTTTTTGCCGGCCCAGCTACGAGAGGGAAAGCACCGCCGCTTCGGACTTGTGGAAAACGGGGAAAGCTGCGATGGGAAAATCGCAGCCGGGGCCCGCTTGCAGCAAAATCTTCCATTCAGCCATTGACAAGGCTTTTTCCGGCGGATATAATACCATGGTGCCTTTCTGCTCAGGCGAGGCTTATTTTGCGTGGCTCGGAGCGGAAAAGCGTAGGGCGTGTAGGAACGGCGTAAGCCGTTGAAAGGAGAACTGATTATGGCGGATCAGGAAAAAAAGGTCATTCTTACCAGAGAAGGCTATGAAAAGCTGGAGAAAGAGCTGGATTACTACATCAGCGTGCGCCGCAACGAAATTTCCGAGCAGATTGCCATTGCCCGCGGTTTTGGCGATTTGAGTGAAAATGCGGAGTACGACGAGGCCAAGAACGAGCAGAGCCGCATCGAGGCCAAAATCGTGGAAATGGAAAACACGCTGCGCAACTGCATCGTGGTGGAAAACGATGCCGTAAATACCGACGCCGTGGGCGTTGGCAACACCATCAAGGTGAAGAACCTCACCCTGAACGTGGAGCAGACCATCACCATTGTGGGCGCCAACGAAACCGACCCCAAAAACATGAAGATTTCCTCTGACAGCCCCATCGGCGAGGCGCTGCTGGGCAAAAAGAAGGGCGAAACCTTTGAAGTGGAAGTGCCCATGGGCCTGATGAAGATGCAGGTTCTGGAAATCAGCCGTTAACACCCGAAAAAATAAGGAGCGATGGATCCATGGCCGAAAATACTCCCGAAACCCTGAACCTGAGCGAGCAGGAACAAATCCGCCGCGAAAAGCTGGCAAAATATCAGGCGGAGGGCCGCGATCCTTACGCCGTCACCCGCTTTGACCGCACCCACACCTCCGAGGATATTCTGGCGAATTTTGACGCGCTGGAAAACCAGACCGTGTGCATCGCCGGCCGCATGATGAGCCGCCGCATTATGGGCAAAGCCTCCTTTGTGCATCTTTTGGACGGCGAAGGCCAGATTCAGGTGTACGTGCGCCGGGAGGATGTGGGTGAAGACGTATACGCCGATTTCAAAACCATGGACATCGGCGATATTTTGGGCATCGAGGGCTTTGTGTTCCGCACCAAGACGGGCGAGGTTTCCGTGCATGCCCAAAAGCTGGTGCTGCTCACCAAGTCCCTGCGGGTGCTGCCTGAAAAGTGGAACGGCCTGAAGGATCAGGACATGCGCTACCGTCAGCGCTATGTGGACACCATTGTGAACCCTGAAGTGAAAAACACCTTTCTCAAGCGCAGCCAGATTCTCAAGGCCCTGCGCGAGTTCCTGGACGCCAAGGGGTTCCTGGAGGTGGATACGCCCGTTCTGCAAACCATTGAAATTGGCGCAAATTCCCGTTCCTTTGTTACCCATCACAACGCGCTGGATATTCCCATGTACCTGCGCATTGAAACCGAGCTGTACCTGAAGCGCCTCATCGTGGGCGGCTTTGACAAGGTGTATGAGGTAGGCCGCATTTTCCGCAACGAGGGGATGGATACCCGCCACAACCCGGAGTTTACCACCATTGAGCTGTATCAGGCCTATGCCGATTACCAGCAGATCATGGACCTGGTAGAGGAACTGTATATCTACGTGACCCAAAAGGTTTGCGGCACGCTGCGCATTTCCTACCAGGGCAAGGAAATCAACATGGAAGGCCCCTGGACCCGCATGACCATGGCCGAGGCCGTGAAGAAGTATTCCGGCGTCGACTATTACGCCTGGGAAAGCGACGAGCAGGCTCGGGCGGATTGCGAAGCCCACGGCGTGCATGTGGAAAAGAACGCCGTGAAGGGCCAGTGCCTGGAGGAGTGCTTCGACGCGTTTGTGGAGGCCAATCTGGTTCAGCCCACCTTCATCACCGACTATCCGGTGGCCATTTCGCCCCTGGCCAAGCGCAAGAAGGATGAGCCGGAAATGACGGAGCGCTTCGAGTTTTTCATCAATGGCTTTGAATTTGGCAACGCCTTCAGCGAACTGAACGACCCCATCGACCAGCGGGGCCGCTTCGAGCGGCAGGCCGCGGCCAAGCGGGCTCAGGGCGGCCATGCCGACGTGGACGAGGACTTCCTCTGCGCGTTGGAATACGGCATGCCGCCCACCGGCGGCCTGGGCTTCGGCGTGGACCGTCTGGTGATGCTGCTGACCGACAGCTCCTCCATCCGCGACGTGCTGTTGTTCCCCACGATGAAGCCTATGGACAAGTAAAAACGCTGAACAGGCGGGAACGAGACTTCCGGCCGGTGCAAACAGGAAAAACGGCATATTTGGCGCCTAAAGAGGCAATCCCGCTTGGGATTGCCTCAGGCCGGCAAGAAAGCTCGCCAGACGGCGAGCTTTTCTGCCGAGAAGCGCTCTTTGCCTGCTCGCCTGCGGCTCGCCGGGCGGCAAAGAGCATAAGGAAAGCCTTGCTGTGCAAGGCACAGGTTGCTGAAAAGGTGGAGGTGCAGGAGGCAGTGCCTCCTGCCGGGGTTTTAGGGGCGGAGCCCCTAAGCCTTATGCCACAGGACTTTCCCCGCGAACCAGCGGATCGCTGCTTCCGGGCGATGGCGGCCAATCAGGGTTTTTCAACAGTCTGAGCCCTGCTGCGCAAGGCAGCCGAAACCGACGTATACGCCGCCGGTTTCGGAATCAAACTCAAAGGGCTGCGGCCCTCCGAGTTTGGTCGCCGGTTTCGGCGGCATGTACATCGACTGCTCCAACCGGTCGAAAAACCCTATAGGCATATCCACAGCCGCGAACGTGACTACGCTGGTTCGCGGGAAAGGGGGCCGCCCTTCACCCCCTGGCAAGCGTCGGAGAAAAGCGGACCCCAGTAGGCGTCATAGACGTTTTGCGCTCCGCAGGCGGGAGCAAAACCGGGGAGCCAGTAGTCCGCCACGCGATTGAGCAGCGGCTTTGCTTCCTGTTCCTTTGGCTTTTGGGTAACCTTCGCCAGCCTTGCGCGGCAAGGCTGCCCTTCCGCCCTTTGCCGCCCAGTGCGCCGCTGGCCAGCAGGCAAAGAGCGCTTCTCGGTAAAAAAATTCACTGCTTGGCGTGCTTTTGGGACGGTCCGGGGCAACCCCGCCTGAGATGGACAACTCTTGGCATCTGCCGAGAGAAAAATGGGAATGGAACAGGGGGAAAATCGTGAAAATCGAGACCAAACGCCTGCTTTTACGAGAAATGACCGAAAAGGACGAGCAGGCGCTTTATCAGGTTCTGGCAGATTCCGATATTATGCAGCATTATCCATACACCTTTGACGAAGCGCGCGTCAAAGGGTGGATTCGGCGAAATATGGAAAGGTATCAAACTTTTGGGTTTGGCTTGTGGGCCGTTTGCCTGAAGGAAACGGGGGAAATGATCGGCGATTGCGGATTGACAATGCAGCTGATTCATGGACAAATAAAGCCTGAAATCGGGTACCATATCAGAAAGGACCAGCAGCGGAAAGGATATGCAAAGGAAGCCGCTGCGGCGGTGAGAGATTGGACCTTTACTAACACGCCGTTTCACATCGTTTATTCCTATATGAAGTCCACCAACACGCCCTCCTGCAAGGCGGCCGTTTCCTGGGGATGCAAACAGGTTGATGAGTATAAGGACGACGAAAAGGAAACCACCAGGGTATTCGCCCTTTCGAGAGAGGAATGGAACGGCTTGCGGGGAATGGCTGATTGAGCGGCCTTCCGAGGAACCTTTGAGCTGCGTTTTGCAGCGGCTGAAGCGACGGCAGCTGAACTCACCCGCTTTTTTCACAGACCCGTTTGCAAAGCTGACAATAGCCAAAAGCGCAAAGTTGTGAGATAATCGTTTCAAAGCAGAACAACCAATCGGAATTGATAGAGGAGAGAGCGGCTATGCAAATCAGCCAGTTTTTTCTGAATGGAGACATAAAAGGCGCTATTGCATATATGCGCAATCACGAGGAATTCAAAGACATTCTGCCTGCATATGTGGCAGTTTTTGAAAATGGTGAATACCGCGCGTTTGAAATACCGGACCTGCTCAACGATATCCTGCGTCTGTATCAGATTTATTTTCGTGATGTCTTCTACTGCGGTTTACCGGAGGCAGAGGCCGCAGACAAGCTGCTGACAGGGCTGAAAGGGCTTCTGGATATGCCGGATACGGAAGAAGAGCTTCTGGCTGAGCGGCTTCAATCGGTGTTTGAAGCAAAGGGCTATCACGCGCTTTTCGGAAAAACCCAGGGCCATTACGGCCCGTATGTCTGGCGGGATACGGTTCCGACCGTCTACCAAGTCGAGCTGCCGGGCGGAACGGCGGAATACACCGTTAACATTCTCAAAGGCTTCGTATTCCGAAGCTGGATGGATTATCTGACCTTCGGCAGGTACGGTACGGGCGGCTGGGCCTCTCCCGATGGCACAATCAACTGCATTGAGCAGGCGTATGATTTTGAAAGCGAGCGGTTTCTTGTTTCTCTTCTGAAGCATGAAGCCCAGCATACCGTAGATATGAAACAATTTCCGGGAATCACCCCCGCGGAGTTGGAATACCGGGCAAAACTTGTGGAGCTCCATTATTCCAGCGATTTGGGATTGCTGCAAAAGTTTTTATCGGAAGCGGATGAAAGCAAAGCAGACGACAGTCACGCGGCGGCTTCTGCCAGGATTCAACTTGCGTTTGCAGATACGGATCAAACAAGCCTCTCCTGCATCCAGGCACGGGCGCTGGAACGGTTTCATGCAAATACGAAAGAAATGGAAGAAAAATATGGGAAATAGGAAATCCTGCCCAACGGCTGAGTGCGGCGGCTTTCGGTCTGCTCAGCTTGAATACAGCCCCAAGCGCCCGGCTTTTCTCAAAAATCAGGCGGCCAGGTCGATTCAGGTGGATGCGTATGAGAACGATGAAAAGGAAAGCGCCAATTAGTTGTCATTTTGAGGGAGGAATGGAACGGCTTGCGGAGGCGGCAGGCCGGCTACGCTGACCTTTGAGCAACTGGACAACAATTAGCGGCCATAGGAGTAAAAGAAACAATGCTTTTGGGGGAGCGGCACAGCTCAAAACAGGGGAGAGCGTTCCTTTCCTGCTGGAAGCATGTCAAACAAAGGAGGCGTTCCGCTTCTGCCGGTCTTGGGGGAAAAGCGCCCGAAGCCTTTCGGCAGCCCTTTGGGCCAAACAACGCAGCGTTACCGGCGGCCCGAGGGTC
Organism: uncultured Clostridia bacterium; assembly: GCA_934621485.1. Lineage (GTDB taxonomy): Bacteria > Bacillota > Clostridia > Christensenellales > Aristaeellaceae > Limiplasma. The sequence continues at coordinate 19,336 of CAKTUS010000023.1, read as the reverse complement.
AAGAAGGAACGGCCAAGCCGGAAGCGCTGGAGGAAAGGGCTTTTGTCGGCAAGAACGGCTGCGTGCTGCGGAACTCCTGTCTTTGCAGGGCCTTGACGGTCGTTTTTTTCGCCAGCCTTGACAAACCTGTAAATACTCATATAATTTTCTAGGGATTCACATTCATACAAACGGTTGGTGGCGAGACGAATGGCAGGCTTTCTCTATAATGATGTTGCGGCAAAGATGGAAACCGAAATTAAAAATCTGGCGGTGGGCACCAAGCTGCCTTCCGAGCGGGAAATGGCGGCAAAGTATGGCGTTAGTCGCAACGTGCTGAGGGAAGCCTTGCGGCTTTTGAGCGAAAAAGGCATTCTGGTGATTCAGCCCGGCCGGGGGGTATATGTGGCGGATGAAAGCCGGGGCAAGTTTGCCGATCGGCTGGAGGATTTGCTGGAATCCAGCGATTCCAAGCTGACGGATATTGTGGAGGTTCGCCGGACCTTAGAGCTGGGCGCGGTGCAAAAGGCGGTGGACAAAGCCACGGCCAAGGACATTGACGAGCTTTTGCGCCTGTATGACGCGATGGAAAAGGCTCGGGACGATATTCAGGAGTTTAACCGGCTGGACCGCCAGTTTCATGTTCGGCTGGCTAAGTGTACCCAAAATTCCATTTATCAGATTTTGTTGGAGGCGTTTTTTCAGCTGACCGATGAAAAGCTGTTTGTGCTTAACCAGCTGTTTCCCTCCCGCATCAATTCTGCCCAGCGGGAGCATAAGGCGTTTATTCAGGCCATTCAGCAGCGCGACCATGCCAAGGCGGCCGCTGCCGCAGAGCAGCATTTTAACATTAACGATATTTTGAGCGGAAAAATTCGGGAAAAAGAACGGGCGCAGGCTGCTACTCCATCGGCCTAAAGAAAAAGTGAAAAAAGGGGTTGACAAACGGAAAAGAATCCGTTATGATGACGACAAGCGGTAGTACCAGTTGAACCAATTCGACGGTAAGCCAAACGAACAATGAACTGAATGAGGAGGGTCTATTCATGAAACACAACCACTGTCGTATTCTGACCGCTTTTGTGCTGGCAGCCATGCTGCTGCTGGGCTGCGTGGCCCAGGCATTTGCCAGCGAAACCACGGAAATTGAAATCTTTACCCGTTTTGCCGACGGCGCCAGCAAGGCGTTTTTTGACGAGCTGGCCGCGGCCTACACCGCAGCTAACCCCAATGTAAAAATCACCGTGACCAGCGCCGACAACCAGAACTATAAGCAGGAAATCAATGTGCGCCTGGCCAGCAACGACACTCCCGACATCTTCTTTGCCTGGAGCGGCGTGTACGCCCAGAACTTTGTGGACGGCGGCCGCGCCCTGGACCTGACCCCCTACTTGGAGCAGGACGCCGATTGGGCAACCCGTGTGATGCCCTCTCAGTGGGGTCCCTTCACCTATGACGGCAAAACCTATGGCGTGCCCATCATCATGGACGGCAAAACCTTCTACTACAACAAGGCCATCTTTACTGAGCTGGGTCTGAATGTGCCGGAAAACTGGGAAGAATTCATGGCGGTGCTGGATAAGCTGGCTGCCAGCGAATACATCCCCATTTCTCTGGGCAACAGCGAGGACTGGGCCACCGGCCACTACATGACCACGCTGAACCAGCGCGTGGTGCCCGCCGAGGTGCTGGCTGCCGACTATGCCCTGGAGAGCGAGAAGCCCTTTACCGATCCCACCTATGTGCAGGCGCTGAACTACCTGTGCCAGCTGGTGCCCTACTTCACCAAGGACTGCAACGCCGTTGGCTATGACCAGGGCATCAACGACTTCATTACCGGCAAGGCCGCCATTTACTATGAGCAGTTCAACCAGGTGCAGTACATTATGCCCGCCGAGTTTGACTGGGGCTGGTTCGACTTCCCGGATATCGAAGGCGCTGCCGGCGACCAGGACGCCCTGACCGGCGCTCCCCAGGGCTTCATGATTTCTGCCGATACCCAGGCTCCCGACGTGTGCGTGGACTTCCTGAAGTTTATGACCAATGTGGACAACGCCAGCAAGATGGTGAAGGAAACCTCGATGATCAGCACCGTGGACGGCGCCATTACGGTGGATACCGCTAACGAAACCATGGTGGAGATTGCCGAAACCATCAAAAAGGCCAGCAGCATCAACCTGTGGCTGGACAACGTGACCGACAGCGAAGTGGCCGCCGTTTATCTGGCGGACATTCAGGCCATGGTGGGCGGCAGCATGACTGCCGAGCAGGTGATGGAGGAAGTGCAGGCCAAGGCGGAAGAAGTCAAAGCCTTCCAATAAGAAAGCCAATCGATAACCTACCTGCCGCGGCCGGCCCCTTCCGGTCGGCCGCGGCATTTATCACACACGGGGTGGCGATCGAATGTCCAAAAGCAAAATCAATCCCTATCTGTACCTGATTCCAGGTTTGCTGCTGCTGGGGGTGTTTGTGTACTATCCCATCTGCCGCAACATCGGCTACAGCTTTTTGAAATGGGACTTATTTTCCGGAAAAAAGGTCTTTATCGGCCTGAAAAACTACAGCGTTCTGTTTAAGTCTAAGGAGTTTCCCATTGCTCTGGGCAACAACCTGTGGTACATTGGCATTTCGCTGATTTGCCAGGTGGGCCTGGCGCTGATTTTGGCGGCTTTTCTGGAAAACATGCGCAACAAGCGCCTTTCCAGCGTGTTCCGCACGGTGTATTTCCTTCCTTCTCTGATTTCCCTGACGGTCATCGGCCTGCTGTTCACCTTTATTTACAAGACTGATGGCCTGCTGAACCGCTTTCTGGAGCTCGTGGGCCTGGAAAGCTGGACGCGGGGCTGGCTGGGCGACGAGCAAACGGCCATGTTCTCCGTGATTGCCGTTTCCCAGTGGAAAAGCATTGGGTATACCATGATGCTTATGATTGTCTCCATTCAGAAAATTCCCCTGGAGATAAACGAAGCGGCCTATATCGACGGTGCATCCAAGGTGCAAACCTTCTTCCATATTACGGTTCCCAGCATCATGGGCATGATTCGCATTGCTCTGATGATTAACATCACCGGCGGTTTGCTGGTATTCAACGAAGTGTACATCATGACCAACGGCGGCCCCTATGGCACCACCGAGGTGCTCAGCACCATTATGTACAAGAACGCGTTTGTTCATGGCAAGGTGGGCTACGCCGCCGCCATCGCCAACGTTATCCTGGTGCTGTCCGCGTTGTTCTCTTCCTTGCAGTTTGTAGGCGGCGAAAGCGAGAAGCCTAAGCGGCTCAAGCGGAAGGGGGGTGAAACCCATGTCTGAGCTTACGGCCAGAGCCCGCTCCGGCAAACGCAGCAATGTACTGAACCGCATCGGCGCCGTTGTGGGATGGGTTGTTGTGGTGCTGTTCTTCCTGATGATTGTGCTGCCCCTGCTGTGGATGGTGGTCAGCTCCTTCAAAACCACCAATGAAATCTTCGACAACATTTGGGGCCTGCCTGCCCAGTGGCAATGGAGCAACTATGTGCAGGCGTGGAACAGCGGTATTTCCAAGTATTTTCTCAACAGCGTGTTTGTAACGGTGATGACGGTGCTGGTGACGCTGGTGGCCTGCGCTACCTATGCGTTCAGCCTGTCTGTGTACCAGTTTCCCGGCAAAAAGCTGTTCTTCACCATTGCGCTGGCGGGCATGATGTTTTCGCCCATTGTGAGCATCATTCCCCTGTATCAGGAGGTACAGGCCCTACAGCTGTACAATAGCCAGTGGTCGCTCATTCTCATTAACGCTGCTTACCAGATGGCCATGTCCTTCCTGATTATCCACAATGCGTTCAGCGATGTGGACAAGGCGTTTTTGGAGGCCGCCCGCATCGACGGCTGCACCGATCTGCGCATTTTGCTGCGTATCTATACGCCCATGTGCAAGCCCGTGTTCCTGACCAGCGCCGTGCTCACCGGCTTTTATGCGTGGAATGAGTTCACCTTCGCCCTGGTGTTTGTGAAAAAGGAAGAGCTGCTCACCATCCCGGTGGGTCTGCTCACCTTCAAGGGCGAAATGCACGCCGAGTGGGCCACGCTGCTGGCGGGCCTGACCATTTCGGCCATTCCCATTATCCTGTTCTACATTTTCACCCAGAAGTACTTCATCGCCGGCTTGAGCGCCGGCGGCGTAAAAGGCTGATACAGCCGGAAAGGAACCGCTATGATCGTTTCCACCCTTGGCTTGGAAGCGGCCGACCAGGCGCTGATGGCTCAAGCCGCCGCCGGGCGCGCCGTGATGCACACCACGCTGAACCAGCTATCCCCTGAGGAACTGGCGCAGGTGGACGCGCTGTTTACCTATGGCTATGATATCCCTGCGGAGCGCCTGGCGCAAATGCCTGCCCTGCGGTGGATTCACATCGGCCAGTCGGGCATGGACAAAATTCCCATGAAGGTGCTCAGCCAGCGCGGTATCTGCCTGAGCAATTCCCGGGGCATCAACTCGGTGGCCATTGCGGAATACGCCATGTCCATGATGCTCAACATTGTGCGCAAAAATCCCGCCTTCTATGACGCGGCCCGGGAAAAAAAGTGGGATTTGGATACCCATCTGGACGAGCTGGCAGGCAAAACCGTGGGCATTTTGGGCCTGGGCAAAGTAGGCGCGGGTCTGGCGCGCCGGGCGGCCGCTTTTGACATGCGTGTGCTGGGCATGGAAATCTCCCCTCGCGAGGTAGAACATGTGGAAAAGGTGTATCTGCCCGCTGAAAAAAATGAATTGCTGCCGCAGTGCGATTTTGTAGTGATTTCCATGCCGCTGACGCCGCAGACCCATCACCTGTTTGACGCAGCTACGCTGCAAATACTGCGCCCCAACGCCTGGTTGATTAACGTGGGACGGGGCCCCATTATTGATGAAGCTGCCCTGATTCAGGCGTTGGAAAGCCGCGCTATTGGCGGCGCGGTGCTGGATGTGTTTGAAACCGAACCGCTGCCGGCCAATCATCCGCTGTGGTCTTTGCCCAATACCTGGATTACGCCCCACATTGCCGGAGACCATCTGGCTACCTATATGCCCCGCATGATGGCAATCCTGTGCCGCAACCTGAGCGCTTATATAAGCGGCCGGCCGCTGGAAAACCTGGTGGATGTGAACCGCGGCTTCTAACTGTGCGCACCCCTGTCATCTTTGGATGACAACGTATTAAATTGGTCATACCAGTACTACCAAACTAGGAGGAATCAACATGGAACATGGAACGAAAACCTTCGCGGATATCCAAAAGGTGTTGCAGGCCCTGCAGGGAAAAACCTTTGACCGCTTCTACTTTATCGCTTGCGGCGGCTCTTCTGCGCTGATGTATCCCAGTGCGTACATGGTGGACATCAAAAGCCGCAAGATGGCGGCCGAGGCTTTGAACTCCAACGAGTTTATCTACCGCTGCCCCAAGGGCCTGGATGAGAAGGCTGTGGTCATTCTGTGTTCGCAGGAAGGCAAAACCCCCGAAACCGTTGCCGCCGCCAAGTTTGCTGCGGAAAAGGGCGCTACCGTTATTACCATCGCCATGCGGGAAGGCACTCCCTTGCAGGCAACTTCTTCCCTGTTTGTGGAATACGGCTACTATGAAACCGCCGACATGATTGATACCAGCTATGGCGTAATGTACCTGCTGACGGCGGGCATTATCGACCTGGTAGACGGCACCCACCTGTTTGACGGCATGGTGGAAAGCCTGCTGAAGCTGAACCCCGTTGTACAGAAGGCAAAGGTAGACTGCCAGCCCCAGGCTCTGGCCTTTGGCCAGGCCTGCAAGGACGCCCGGGTGCTGTACTCCCTGGCCAGCGGCTGCGACTATTCCCAGTCCTATGTGTTCTGCAACTGCTATATGATGGAAATGCAGTGGATTAACGCCATTCCGATTCACGCGGGCGAGTTTTTCCACGGCCCCTTTGAAATTATTGAGAAGGACAGCCCGGTTATCATGCTGATGGGCCAGGACGAAACCCGTTTCCTGGAGGAGCGCGCCCTGAAGTTCCTGAAGAAATTCACCGACCGCCTGTTCGTCATCGATACCAGGGATTACAACCTGGACGACATCGCCGACGAATACAAGGGCTTTATGTCCGTGCTGCTGCTGAACAATATTTGCCGCGAGTTCTCCAAGAACATTGCCAAGGTTCGTGAACATTCGCTGGATATCCGCCGTTATATGCACCTGATGGAGTACTGAGGCTTCGCCTGTGCCCGTGCCGCAAACCGGCGCGGGCCGGGCCATCCCCGAAGACTGTTGCGTTTCCCTTACGCTGTTTGCCTACCGGTCGGCAGCCCGCTCGGGCGGCAAACAGCGTAAGGGAAGCCTTGCTGCACAGGGCTCAGGCTGGCAAAGCTCCTTCGGAAGGTGATCGGAGGGGCGGCAACCCTCTGACAGGAACCGCATCGCCTGGCTGGCCGGTAAAAGCAACGGTTTCCTTTGCCGGGCACAGCCCCGGGCGGATGGTATTCAGCCCCGCCGAAAGCCGTTCGTCAGTCCTGAAAAGACCGCCCGCCAGGCCGGCCTTTGAAACGGCAGGAACCTTGCTGCGCAAGGCTGCTGAAACCGGCAACACATCGCCGGTTTCATTTCCAAAATCGGAGGGCGCGGCCCTCTGCTGCCATCCAGGTGTTTTCAGCAGCCTGGCCCGTTCCGCAAACCGGAGCGGGATGGCTCATTTTGAAAAAGGGGGCTTTGGAGTGCCCACAGAAACGCTGGCGTCCCTGTTTGTTCAAATTATTCTGATGGTGCTGCTGGGGTTTGTGCTCAAGAAGTGCGGCATGATTGACAAACGGCTGCAAAGCGGCCTGTCGGAATTGCTGATGAGCGCCGTTTTGCCTTTCAGTGTGCTGTCGTCCGCCAACAGCGAGTTTTCCCCTCAACTGGCGGGCAGGCTGGGCATCTCTGCCGCCATTTCCATTGCGTATTATGTCGTGGCGCTGCTGCTGGCGCTGGGAGCGGCCCGGCTGGCTTTTGCCCGAAAGCCGGAGGAGGTTGTCGACCGGCGCAAGGGCCTGTTTGTAAATCTATCCGTATTTGCCAATACCGGCTTCATCGGCCTGCCGTTGGTGGGCGCGCTGTACGGCTCGGAGGGCATGCTGTACGGAGTCATTTACAATTTGGCGTATCAGCTGTTCCTGTTCACCATTGGCGTGCAGCTGCTGAGCGGTGAAAAAAAGATGCAGTGGCGGGCCGTGCTGCTGGACCCGGCTACTCTGGCTTCCATTGCCGCCGTCGTCATTTATGTATCGCCCTTCCGCTTTCCGACCATGCTGAACGACACCTTTGAGCAAATTGGCAACATGTGCGTGCCCCTGTCCATGATCATCATCGGCTGCTGCCTGGCGGATATTCGCCCTGAAGCGCTGGTGAAAGAACGGATGGGCTTTGCCGTTTGCGCCCTTCGGCTGGCGGCGTTCCCGCTGCTGATGCTGCTGGCGCTGCGGGCGCTGAACATCGGCGGGGTGCTGGCGGCTTCCTGCGCGGTGCTCACCGGCTTGCCAATCGGCAGCCTGAATGTGATTTTGGCGGAGCGCTATCACAAGGACGCCGGTTTTGCCACATGCAGTGTGTGTCAAAGCATGGTGCTGTTTGTGGGCACGCTGCCGCTGCTTTTGCTGAGCTGCGGCTGGCTTATTCCATAACGAAAGCGGTGTTTTTTGTATGAAGATTGCGGCGGTAGGCGATAACTGCATTGACCATTATTACCTGACCAACCAAAGCTATCCCGGCGGCAACTCGGTAAACGTGAGCGTGTACGTGCGCCGCCTGGGGGAGCAGTCCTCCTATGTGGGCGCGGTGGGCAACGATGAAAACGGACGCTTTCTGCAAAAGGCGCTGGCGGACAAAGGGGTGGATGTTTCCCATCTGCATGTGCTGCCCGGCGCTACGGCCGTTACTCGGGTGCGCCTGCTGGACGGTGATCGGCAGTTTGACGGCTATGACGAGGGCGTGCTGGCGGATTTCCACCTCAGCCAGGAGGACATTTCCTTTATTGCGTCCCATGATTTGATGTTTACCGGCCTTTGGGGGAAGCGGGAAAAGGACCTGCCTGCCTTGAAAGCGGCCGGTGTGAAGATTGCCTTTGACTTTGCCAACAAATACGATCATCCCATCGTCCGCCAGGCGTTGCCCTGGGTGGATTACGCTTTCTTTTCCGCCGATGGGCTGGAGGAAAGCGTTGAGGCTTTCCTGCGCCGGGTATACAGCCAAGGCCCCCGGTACGTGATTTGCACCATGGGGGAGCAGGGCAGCATGGTTTGTGACGGCCAGCGGTTTTATTCCTTCGGGATTATTCCCTGCCGGGTGGTGGACACCATGGGCGCGGGCGACAGCTACATCGCCGGTTTTCTGACGTCTCACTTGCAGGGCTGCGCCATTCCCCAGGCCATGGAGGCAGGGGCGCGGTGCAGCAGCGAAACACTGCAATACTTTGGCGGCTGGGAACTGGAGCGTGGAAACAAGCCATAAAAAAGCAGCGCCGGGGAGACGCCCTGTTGCGCAAGGCAGCCGAAACCGACGTACATGCTGCGCCGCCGGTTTCGGAATGAAAATCGGAGGGCTGCGGCCCTCCGATGTCTCCCAAGGGTTTTTCGACAGTCTGAGCCCTGTTTCCTTAGCGAAACAGGGCTTCATTTATGGAGCGAAGCAGCAGTTTGAAGCAGGCAGGCTTGCTAATTCGGGAATTTGCTCCCCCGGGGAACGGCGGTTTGCAGGCGCGGCCCCAATAAGCGGGTATTTCCGTTGCCTATGAGCGGATTCGGAAAAAAACCTGCGCGGACAGGAACTATTGCTTTGCTATGGACGAATGGACGGGTTTTTGGCGTCGTTCAGGCGCTTCAGCCACACCATCAGCACGGCCACGTCCGCCGGGTTTACGCCGGGAATACGGCCTGCCTGGCTCAGGCTTTGAGGCCGTTTGGCGGCTAGCTTCTGCCGGGCTTCAATGCGCAGGCTTTCGATGCGGTCGTAGTCCATATCATCGGGGATGCGCCAGTCCTCCATGGCCCGGGCACGCGCCACCTGGGCGCGCTGCTTTTTCAGGTAACCGTCGTACTTTACACTCAGCTCGGCCTGCAAACGCACATCGGCGGCATAATTGGAAAGGGAAGGGCAAAGCTGACAAAGAGCGTCCAGATCGATGGCCGGGCGGCGCAGCAGCTCTTCGGCGGTTAAGGGCGTGGGAGGAACGGGCTGGGCATGACAGGCAAGCCATGTATCCCGCTGGAGACTGGCAGGCAGCTTGCACTCATGAAGGGCGGAAAGCAAATGGGCCGTGCCATCCCGCTTGGCTTCCATCAGTTCCATGCGGCGGCGGCTGGCCAGCCCCCGGCGGAAGCTCAGCTCCGTCAGGCGCAGGTCGGCGTTGTCCTGCCGCAGCAGCAGACGGTATTCGCTGCGGCTGGTCATCATGCGGTAGGGCTCGTCGGTGCCCTTGGTGCACAAATCATCCACCATGACGCCGATGTAGCCCATGTCCCGGGTAATGATGAGCGGCTCTTTTTTCTGCAAATAACAGGCCGCGTTGATACCCGCCAGAATTCCCTGGGCGGCAGCTTCCTCATAGCCGGAGGTGCCGTTGACCTGACCGGCAAAGTACAGGCCGGGAATCCGGCGGCTGCCCAAAGTAAGGCGCAGCTCGGTAGGGTCGATGCAGTCATACTCGATGGCGTAGGCCAGCCGGGTGAGCACCGCCTGCTCCAGGCCGGGCACGGTGCGGTACATGGCCCACTGCACCTCCTCGGGCAGGCTGGAACTCATGCCCTGCACATACCATTCAGGGCTGGAAAGCCCCTCCGGCTCCAGAAAAATCTGATGACGATCCTTGTCGGCAAAGCGGCGCACCTTGTCCTCAATGCTGGGACAGTAGCGCGCGCCGGTGCCCTTGATATCGCCCCGCACCATGGGAGAACGGTACAGATTCTCCCGAATAATGCGATGCGTTTCCGGGTTGGTGTAGGTGAGATAACACACGGCCCGGTTTTCCAGCGGATAACACACGCCGGTATTGGCTTCCCGGGCCACCGTCAGAAAAGAAAAGGGAATGATGGGGTCGTCGCCCGGCTGAGGTTCCATTTTGTCAAAGTCAATGGAGCGCACATCCACCCGCGCGGGCGTGCCGGTTTTGAAGCGGCGCAGGCGAAAGCCTAAATCCTCCAGCGAGGCGGACAGCCCCTCGGCGCGCAACAGTCCCTGAGGACCGCTTTCCTTGCTGTAATCGCCAATGATAATGCGGCTTTTCAGGTATACGCCGCCGCACACCACGCAGGCCCGGCAAGAAATTTGCTGCCCCGTCATGGTGCGCACACCGCTGACCTGGCCGTTTTGGGTGAGAATTTCCATCGCCTCGCCCTGCCGCACGGTGAGATGAGCGGTGGAAAACAGGGTGTGCACCATGTCCTCGTGATAGCGGCGCTTATCCGCCTGAGCCCGCAGGCTGTGTACGGCAGGCCCTTTGCCCCGGTTCAGCATGCGGCTTTGCAAAAAGGTACGGTCAATGGCCAGGCCCATCTGGCCGCCCAAGGCATCCAGCTCCCGCACCAGATGGCCCTTGCCTGTGCCGCCGATGGCCGGGTTGCAGGGCATGAGGGCAATGCTGCCCATGTCCAGGGTTAAAAGCAGCGTTTCAACCCCCATGCGGGCCGCCGCCAGGGCCGCTTCACAGCCTGCGTGACCCGCGCCGATTACAATGAGATCATACATCCTTCAGAACGCTTCCTTTGTAGGGCGATTCTCCTGCTGGCTTGGAATTGGCCGCGCCAACGCGCGGCCGGAGAAAAATGATACCATGTTTTTGGACGGCAGACAACGGGAAATTTCATACGATTCGGATAAAGAATCCTTCTGCCGTTTGGCTAAAACCGGTTCCCGACTTTTGCACAGCGGCTTTGCGGGCTTCGTTTTTGAAGAAAGAATGTAGGGCTTTCTCCCTTCCACGCGGAAGAACGATGAAGAATCCCTTTCCACCTTCGCGCAGCGGCTTTGGCTGCGCTTCTGGCGGAAGGACGTGGGGCTCCATGCTCCTCTGCCTTCCACGCGGAAGAACGATGAAGAATCCCTTTTCCATCTTCGCGCAGCGGGTCCAGGGGCTGTGCCCCTGGTCGGGGGATGCAAGGGGGTGAATCCCCCTTGCCCTTGTCCTTGCCTTTAGTCGGTTATGCCCAGATATTCCTCCAGACACTGGTTCTTGTCCAGCATGGTCTGGCTGTGCGGAAGACCCACGTAACGAATGTGCCAGCACTCGGCAAGATAGCCGGTTATTTTCTCCTTGTCTTCCTGATAACGAATGATGAAACCGTAATCCCAACAGTGCTTGTGCAGCCACTTTTGCTGCGGGGTACCCTTGAAGCTGACCCCAGGAACGGTGACGTCAAAAGCCAGACCGGTGTGGTGCTCGCTGGTGCCGGGATCCGCCACGGTTTGCCGGGTGGCGGAAACCGCCTTGTCTCGGGAAAAACCCTGATCCATGTATTGCTGCACCTGACGGTCAAAGAGCTTCTTCTGATACTTGTAGCTGCGGTAGCCCGCGCTGATTTGCCAATTGGAAACCCCATCCGCCTGGGCGGCCTCCAGCATCGTTACCAGGGCCTGGGCGGCGGTGCGGTCACCCTCAATATCATCGCCCTTCACGGCGCACAAGGAGGAGGGAATCACATTTTTCAACAGCACCAAATCGCCGGGCTGATAGCTTTCCTCCACAGGATGGGTGCGGTTGACCAAAATGGGCAGCGCGTTGGGATCCGGCGTGGGCGTAACGGTGATGTAGTTGGCGTCCTCGCTGTATAAAACAGAAAAGGTTTTTTGGGCGGCGATGCCGTCCACATCCAGCCCGTGCTGACGCTGAAACAGCCGCAGGGCTTCCTCGGTGCCTGCGCCGAAGCTGCCGTCTACACTGCCGGAATAAAAGCCCAGATCCTTGAGCCGCTGCTGTAGTTCTATGACATCATCCCCGGAGGAGCCGCGCTTGAGCAGATCCGGCGCAGGGGTGGCGGTATCGACGGGAATGTAGGTTTGAGCGGTGGCGGCAAACAGGGCGGCCCGCGTGCCCTCGCCTACGATACCGTCGCCGGTTAACCCATGCTGTTCCTGAAACAGCCGCACTGCCTCGGCGGTGCCCGCGCCGTACTGCCCGTCTACCTGGCCGTCATAGTAGCCTAAATCCTTGAGCCGCTGCTGTACGCGCTGTACTTCGTCGCCCTTGACGCCCGTTTTCAGCAGGTAGGCGGTGGGCGCAGGCGTGCTGCCCGGCTCGGGCGTTACCAGCAGCATGCTGGAAATATTGGCCGTGGGGGTAGGCGTGGCGGCGGACTCAATCTCCAACGTACGCTTGGCTTGCAGGGTGCGGGGCAGCAGCACGGCAACGCCTGCCAGCCCCAGCAGCAGCACCGCGCACAGCACGAGGGTCATCGCTTTGGAACGACCGTTCATGCTATGCCTCCGGCCACAGAGGCGCGGGATAGCGGCCCTCGGCGGTCATGGCTTTCAGCGCGGCCACCACCTGGGCGCGGTCCTCGTGATAGGTAACGCCGTACCACTTATCCGGCGTGGTGTATACATGCGCCCGCGCCCGGCCGGCCTGCAATTCCTCGTTGACAACGGAGGGCAGAAAGTATTCGCCCTTCAGAGGGTTTTCCTTCAGGATGCGCTCCAAAAAGGCGGGAAAGCCTGCCTTCAGGCAGTTCATCATGGCGGCGGGAAAGCCCCACATGTTCATGCTGACCACGGTTTCCGGGGACAGGCGGGTGTAATGCACCAAATCCTCGGTCATGAGAGGGCCGTCCACGGTGGAAATGATGTGGGTACGCTCCGCCAGGTCGCTCAGGCAGTTGTTTGCATCCAGCTGACATACACCGCGGGCCACGTTGCCCGTTTCGCTCAGGGTGTTTTTCAGCAGATAGCCCACCATGCAGTAATCGCCATCGTCATGCAGATGGGTCAGGTGCTGGTAACACAGCCGGAAAGCTTCGCGGCCATAGTAATCGTCGGCGTTGATGGCGCAGAAGGGAGCGTTCACCAGCCCGGCGGCGCTGAGCACCGCATGGCCCGTGCCCCAGGGCTTAACCCGGCCTTCGGGCACGCCGTAGCCCTCAGGCAAATCGCTCAGGTCCTGATAGGCATAGTCCACCTGCATGAAGCGGCTGACCCGGTTGCCCAGCACTTCGCGAAAGTCCTGCTCGTTTTCTTTTTTGATGATGATGACCGCCCGGTCAAAACCCGCCCGGCGGGCGTCAAACAGGGAATAGTCCAAAATGAGCTCGCCGTTTGGGCCTACGGGGTCCATCTGCTTCAGACCGCCGTAACGGCTGCCCATACCGGCCGCCATGATGACCAAAACAGGTTTTTTCATTGCACTCATCCTTTCCGTGCCGCCAGTTCACGCACGCAAGAGAGCATTTCCTGCCAGTGAGCTTCCATTTCCTGAAGCAGCTTCAGCTGGGTGCGGCTGCGTACCAGGTTATGCTCGGGATAATCGGTTTTGAAGTATACATCGCCGTTCAGATAATCGCCCAGGAAACGCATGCCGATTTCCAGCGCCATCATTTTGGCGCCTACGGGCAGCGAATCCACCTCGGCGGGGGTCATGGCGGCGGCCACCTCGCTCAGGTAACCATCGGCATAAGCCCGGTACAGAGGCAGGCTGAAATGCACCTTGCTCAGATCCGGCTCATCCTCGGCGGCCGTGCTGGCGCCATAGCGAATGGCATCGCCGAAATCGTAGGCGGACAGGCCGGGCATTACGGTATCCAGATCGATGACGCAAACGGCCTTGTGGGTATGGGTATCAATGAGCACGTTGTTGAGCTTGGTATCGTTATGGGTGACGCGCAGGGGCAAACGTCCATCCGCCAACTGGTCAACCAAAGTGGAAGCAAAGCCCTCGTAGCTCAGAAAAGCGTCAATCAAGTCGCGAACGCCTGAAACACGGCCCGCCTTATCCGCCTCAACGGCCTGACGGAAGGCGGCGAAACGGCTGGGCGTATCGTGAAAGCGAACGATGGTTTCATACAGCGAGGCGGCGTCAAAGCCGTCCAGCATGCTTAAAAACCGGCCGAAGGCGCGGCCGCTTTCCCGGAAAATGGCGGGATCATCGCTGCGGTCATAGCTGACGCTGTCGGAAATGAAGCTGTAGGAGCGCCAGTAATCGCCGTTGTGATCCACGGCAAAAAAATGGCCGTTTGTGGTTTTCAGCAGGCGAAGAGTTTCGCGGTTGGGATCGCCATGCCGCTCGATGATGCGCTGACGCAGGTATTCGGTAACCCGCAGCATGTTGTCCATCACTTCGTCCGGCTTGGGAAAGGCGGTTTTGTTGATGCGCTGAAGCACGTATTGAGATCCGTCGGACCGGCTTGGACGAAACAGATAGGTATCGTTGATGTGCCCGCCGCCAAAGGGCTCAGGATCTCCCTCCACGCCGGAGGGGACAAACTGCGAGGCCAGGGCTTTTACTTCGCCCGTGTTTAGCTTCATGCGAAAAATCATCCTCACTTGCTGTTACGCATTTTGGCGCAACAAGAATATGGCCGCACGCCATGATGAAATGTATTATAACATAAAACCTGGCGGCCAACAAGTCCAAAGCCATTTGAGACCGCACGCCGCCTTGCATTTTACGTTTTATTGATGTATAATAGCACTTGAAACGGAAAGAAAGGGGGCTGAACCGGCCATGAAGTCTGTGAGCATCAAGCTTAGCCTGGCTGAAAACGTAAAGGCCTTTGTGAACGTGGTAAACCGCTATCCCTACGATGTGGATTTGCGTGCAGGCCGCCATGTGGTAGACGCAAAGTCCATCTTGGGGATCTTCAGCCTGGATTTGAGCAAACCCATCTCCATGGAGATTTACGCCGATGAGTGCGACGATCTTCTGGGCGACGTGAAGCCGTTTATGGCCTAACGTTCGGCATGCCGCAAAGCATGCCCAAGTGAAAAAAACAATGCCCTTGGAGGCATGTTGGGCAAAGCAAAAAGCTTTGCCCATTCTTCGTTTTCAAAGCGGAGAAGAAGGGAGGAAAACGCCATGCCGCTGCTGCCGCCCAAGCGCCGCGTGTCGGATGTGGAAAACAAGCTGCGCGTGCTGTATTGCTTAAATGCGCTGGGAATGGCCAGCCAGGAGCAGCTGTGGCCCTTTGTGGCCCAGATGGAACTGATGGAGTACCTGCCCTTTTGCCTGCTTTTGGACGAACTGCGCCACGACGGAGCGGTAGCGCAGGGCGCAGGGGCTGTGGCAGGGATGCTGTACCTGACCCCTGAGGGTGAAAAAACCCTGGACCTGTTTGGTCACAAGCTGCTGCATACCGACTGCCAGCGTATTTTGGAGGAGGCTCCCAAATATGCGGCCCGGCTCAACGAGCGGCGGCATTTGCGCGCCGCCTATGAAAAGCCGGAGGACGACAACTTTGGCGCGTTGTGTACAGTGCGGGAGGATGACGCGCCTACCCTGCTTGTGCGGGTGCGCACCCCGGAAAGCGCGCTGACGGAGGCGTTGGTAAAGCGTTTTGACAGCATTGCCTCCCGGATGCTGACGCTGCTGTATACGCTGCCTGGTTCAAATGATAAAACCGAGCCGCCCGTTTTGGCAGAGGCGGAGGCGCTGCATCAGGCGCGGCCCGGAAGCCCTCTGCTGTGCGGCTATGGCGGCCGGGAGCACGGGGCTGTGGTTTGCGTGAAAGACCGCCGCGCGGCTTACACGCTGCTGCTGCTTTGGCCCGAGGCGGCTTCGGCCGGCCGGTGGGCCCTCGCGGCGGACCGTCAGGGCACGGCGCTGGCGGAAAAACTGACGGCGCTGATTGAAAGCGCGGAGGCCGGCGCATGACGCCGACGGAGGCCGTTCGCCGGGCTTTGCAGGAACGGGGTCTTACCAAGGCGCGGTTGCTTTGCGCGGTCAGCGGCGGTGCGGACAGTATGGCGCTGCTCAAGGCGCTGGCGGACTTGCGGAGTGAAATGGGCTTTTGGCTGGAGGCGCTGCACGTGCAGCACGGTCTTCGGGGCGAAAGCTCCCGTGAGGACGAAGCGTTTGTGCGGGAATGGTGCAGCCGCTGGCAGACGCCCCTGACTGTGGAAAACGCCCGCCTGGATGGCGAAATGGAGGATCCGGGCATGGAAACCCGTGCCCGGGACCGGCGAAGGCAGCTGTTTGCCAAGGTGATGACGGAACACGCCATGGACGCGCTTTTGACGGCCCATCACCGGGACGATCAGGCGGAAACTGTGCTGATGCACCTGTGCCGGGGCGCCGGCATGGAGGGACTGACCGGTATAAGGCCCTGGACGCCTTTTGGCGGCGGGGTGCTGCTGCGGCCGTTTCTGGCGATGAGCAAGGCGGAACTGTTGGATTGGCTGGCGGAGCGGCAGATTCCCCATCGGGAGGACGAGAGCAACCGGCAGGCGGTTACGCCCCGGAACGCCCTGCGGCTGGAAACGCTTCCGCAACTGGAGGCGGCCTATCCCGGCGCTTCCCGGCATATGGCGGAGGCGGCGGAAAACCTGGCGCTGGAAAACGACTGCCTGTCCGCGCAGGCGGAAATGCTGTACCGGGAGTGCCTGCTGCGTGGACCGGGGTTATTCGCCTTGAGAAAAGAGGGACTGCGGCGAGTGCATCCGGCTTTGACCGGACGGGCGCTGCGGCGCTGGGTTCTGGAAGGCGTAGAGCTTCTGGGCCTTGATCCCAAGGAACGGGGCCTGAGCCGGGCGGACACCCTGGCGCTGCAGGGCGTGATGCAGGCAGAGCCGGGCACGGCCGTGAACCTGCCCTGGGGACTGAAAGCTTTATGCGGCGCAGAAATGATACACTTGCTGACCCAGCAGGGTGAACCGCTGACGCTGCTGCCTGTGGAACCGGAACTGCCGGTTATGGAGCAAAGACGGCGGTATGAGCTGCCCTGGGCGCAACTGGTGTTGGAGTCCGCTGTGGCGGAAACGCCCTGCTCGGCCCTTTGGGCTGCGCTGCCTCAACAGGTGCTGGAACGCGGGCCTGTGCTGCGTGCGCCTCTGGCAGGAGACGTGATTCATCCTCTGGGGGCGCCGGGCAGCAAACCTCTGCGCCGTTATCTGACCGACCGCCATATTGACCTGCCGCTGCGCCCGTTGCTGCCGGTATTGGCCATTGGCAGCCAAGTATTGTGGATTCCTCAACTGTGCACATCGGAAATGCTGCGGGCCGGGCCGGCCTGCCGCTTACGGCTGCGGTTGCGCGGCCCCATCCCATTTCTTCCCCATCATACAAAGGAGTGAGCCAGTCATGGAAAACGAACACAGCCTGTATAACGACCTGGACAGTATTCTCATTACCAGCCAGCAGCTGCAGGAGGCCGTGGAAACGCTTGGCAAGCGAATTACGGCGGATTACGAGGGCAAAAGGCCCGTGTTTGTGTGCATCCTCAAAGGTGCAAGCATGTTTTTTGCCGACCTGATTCGCCAGGTGGACCTGCCTTTGGAGATTGACTTTATGGTGGTGTCCAGCTATGGCGCAAGCACCAAGTCCAGCGGCGAGGTGCGGCTGGTGAAGGACCTGGACCGCAGTATCCTGGGACGCGACGTAATCATTGTGGAGGACATTGTGGACAGCGGCATGACGCTGAACTACATCAAAAAGCTGTTGCTATCCCGCGGCGCGTCCAGCCTGCGCATTGCTACCCTGCTGGATAAGCCTGCCCGCCGTGTGGCTCCTCTGACGGTGGACTATTCCTGCTTCAACATTCCGGACGCCTTTGTTGTGGGTTATGGGCTGGACTATGACGAGGTGTACCGCAATCTGCCGGACATTGGCGTTTTGTCTCCCCGAATTTACGAGGGCAAGGAATAAGAAAGCCGAGTTCAGCTCGGAAGAAGAAAACGACAATAGACCTAATAGGAGCGTTTTGCTCCTATAAGTCTCAAACTGTCGAGAAACTGGGTGGTATCGGAGGGCCGCAGCCCTCCGATTTTGATTCCGAAACCGGCGGCGCGTACGTCGGTTTCGGCTGCCTTGCGCAGCAAAGCTTCTCTTATGTGCTTTGCTGCCCGGCCGAAGGCGAGCAGGCAAAGAGCGCTTCTCGGCAAAAAAGATTCGCCGTCATGCCAGTTTTTGATGAAATAGACCTATGGTAGTATTTTGCTTCCATAGGTCTATTTTTGTCTGCGCTTGTCGGATCACAACAATTTGGTGTATTTCCGTTGACATTTGCCGAAACAGGACGTATAATCGAGTTTACACAGAAGGGGAACAATTGTTCGTATTACTTTGATTTTCAGGAGGCGAGTGGATGACGATGCAACTGGTTCAGGCGATGGATAATGTAACCGGCATGATGGCGCCCAAGGACGATCCGTCAGAGGTGAAGGAGTACTTGCGTGAGGTAAGGCATATTCATTTGCGCACGGAGGTACTGTGCGCCCGGGCTGAAAAATACCGGGAAATGGCATCCCGCGCCACCGGCCGCATGGATGCCGTGCGGGTCAGCGGCACGCCGGGCCGCAGCAAGGTGGAACAGTATGTGCTGGAACTGGTGGACATGCACGACGAATTGCAAAAGGAAATCAAGCGCCTGGTACGGTATACCCAAAAAGCGGAAAAACTGATTCAGCAATTGCCGGACGAGCGCTACCGGGCGGTGTTGCAGCTGCGCTATCTGTGCGGCTACGATTGGCAGGAAATTGCGGACCGGCTGCACTTCAGCCTGCGCTGGGTGCACAAGCTGCATGGCGAGGCGCTGGCAGAGCTGGCGCAAAGGAGGACATTGTAATTCACATTTTTTTGTGATAGAGTGATACCGTCAAAAAAATGGAACGGGCCGCGGGGCGAACATCGCCTCGCGGCTTTGCTTATCTGGCGGCGCCAGGGCGGGGGCAGGGCCCTCGAAAGGAGGTAGTGGATGAAGGGAAAACTGACCAAGGGAATGAAGCTGGCGGCACAGCTGCTGGCTGAGGGCAAAAGCATTTACGAGGTAGCCCATCAGACGGGCTGCAAGGTGGAAACCGTGCATGAGTGGATGCGGGATCCGCGGGTGATGGAGCTGTATCAGGAGGGCGTGCTGCGTAGCAAGGTAATGAGCTATGCCAAGGCGGTGAGCAGCGTGGAGCGCATGATGGGAGACGAAAACCTGAGCGTGGCGCAGCGTGCGGTGCACGAGGCGCTGGACCAGTTTGCAGACGCAGCCGCTCAGCTGGGCGGACGTGAACTGGTGGTGCGGGTGGAGGGTATGCCCGCCATTGGCATGCCGCCGGAGGAAAGCCATGAGGAGGGCTGACGTATTCACGGTATACTATACTCCCACGCCCAAGCAACTGCTGTTTCACGCCTCCCAGGGCAACAGCATTTAAGAATCAGCCGAAAAGAATCCGCAAGAAAGAGTCAGGGTCAAGGCAGGCCCAGTAAC
>CAKTUS010000022.1 GCA_934621485.1 uncultured Clostridia bacterium | reverse complement strand
AACCTCCTTTGCTCTTGTTTCGGTTGCCAGACCTAACCTTATTGTAGCAAAGGAGGTTTCTTGTATCTGAAGTTTTTTCCTTCCTCACCAGCTCTGCTGGTGGTTCCTTTCTGCTAAAGCTAACTAATGAAAATCGGAGGGCTTCCGCCCTCCGATACCATCCAGGGTTCTTGACAGGCTGGCCTCCGGAAAACCGGAGTCTTTTCAGCATTTTTACAGCACGGACATAATTAACACGGCAAAGATAATTACCGGCAGCACATAGGTCATGTAGGGACGAATCCACTTGGGCATGGCCAGTCCCTTGCCGGTGTTCACCTCGGCAAAATATCGATCCCAGCCCCAGCCATAGCGCCAGGTACAAAATCCTACATACACCAGGCTGCCGATGGGAAGCAGCAGGTTGGATACGATAAAATCCTCCAAATCCATAAAGCTTTTGCCAAAAATCTTTACACCGGAAAGCAGGTTTTCGGTAAAAGCGGCTGGCAGCGCCAACACCATCAGCAGCGCAATGTTGATGAGCGCCGCCTGACGCCGGTTCAGCTTGGTCAATTCCAACCAGAAGGACATAATGTTTTCAAAAACGGCAATCACGGTTGACAACGCCGCAAACAGCATGAACAGGAAGAACAGTGTGCCAATCACCCGGCCCATGTGCATATCGTTAAAAATGCTGGACAAGGTGGTAAACAGAAAGCCTGCGCCTGCATTGCCTGCGGTAAGCGGCGCTCCATTATAGGTGAAATACGCGGGGAAGATGATCAGACCAGACATCAACGCAACGAATGTATCCAGCACCACAATGGTGCGCCCTTCCCCAAGTAGCCGGTGCTCCTTTCCGATGTAGCTTCCGAAAATCGCAATAGAGCCGATGCCCAGGCTCAAGGTGAAGAAGGACTGTCCCATGGCAGCGGAAATCACCGTCCACAGGCCGGACTCCTGAATGTGACGAACCGAAGGCACCAGGTAGAACCGCAGGCCATCCCCCGCGCCCGGCAGCGTGCAGGAGTAAACGGCCAAGCCAATCATCAAAACAAACAGAGCCACCATCATCCATTTGGTGATGCGCTCCACCCCTTTTTGCAGTCCCAGGGAACAAATGCCGAAGCAAACCAGAATCACGGCAAAGGTCGCCAAAACCGATAGGCCGGGATTGGAAATCACGGTGCCAAACACATCGCCCAATTCCTTTACTCCGCTGGCCGTGAGAATGGAGCCGTTAGCATATTTGATGAAATACATCAGCATCCAGCCGGTAATGGTGGTATAGAACATCATCAACAGATAGTTTCCAATAATTCCCGCATATTTCATCAGGTGCCACTTCTGGCCCGGTTTTTCCAGCTTGTCAAAGGAGGAGGCGATGCTACGCTGGCTGGCGCGGCCCACCGCCAGTTCAGCCGTCATGACCGGCAGTCCCAGCAGCAACAGAAATGCAATATAAATCAGCACAAAAATAGCGCCGCCGTAAGCGCCGGTAATGATGGGAAACCTGTACACATTTCCAAGTCCAATTGCGCAGCCTGCCGACAGCAGGATAAAGCCCAGGCGCGAGGACAGCTTTTCGCGGTTTTGTTCCATTGGATAAGCCCTTCTTCCTTCGTTTTACCTGTTTGGGGAAAATATTCCATTCCAAAGTAGTCAAATTATACTATGGCTTCCAAAAGAACACAAGTTTTCCTTTTGTTTTTTTCTTGATGAAGCAGCGCCAGATATCGAAACCATTCCCTGAGTCACCAAAGGGACGGCCCGAAGGGGCCGTCCCCAGTCCGTCCAAAAAGCTCGACTGACGGCGATCTTTTCTGCCGAAAGAGACCGCTTTGCCTGCTCGCCTGCGGCTCGCCGGGGCGGCAAAGAGCGCAAGGCTCAGACTGTCGAAAGCCCTTATAGGAGAGCGCGCCCGCAAACTTCGCTGCTGGTTCGCAGGAAAAGTATTGTGACACAAAGCTTAGGGGCTCCGCCCCTAAAACCCCGGCAGGAAGGCAGCGCCTCCTGTACCTCCCTTTTTGACAAACTGAGCCTTGCTGCACAGGGCCGCCGAACCCGATATACACGCCGCCAGGTTTTGGAATCAAAATCGGAGGGCTGCGGCCCTCCGACACCATCCGGGTTTTTTTGACAGGCCGGGACGGCTCAGACGGACCGTTCATCTCCCTGCGCTCTTATCCCTCAAAATGCTTGGCAACCTTTTTCAAATCCTCAATAATCGGCAAATGCTGAGGGCATACCCCTTCGCATTGACCACATTCAATACAGTCGCTGGCCTTGCCATGCTTCAGGGTCAGGCTGTTATAATAGGTTCCCTGCGGCAGCCAGCCCTTGTCCTTCGACTCCTGCAAATCCGCATTGTACAGGGAAAAATAGCGTGGAATGGGAATATTCTGGGGACAGCCTTCTGTGCAGTAAGAACAGCCGGTGCAGGGAATGGCGATGCTCTGGTTAAGGATGTCCACAGCCTGTTTCACCGTTTGACGGTCTTGCTCAGACAGTGGTTCAAAACGCTCCATATAGCTGATGTTGTCGGTTAACTGCTGCAAATCGCTCATGCCGGAGAGCACCATGAACACGTTGTCCAGACTGGCGGCAAAACGAATGGCCCAGGAAGGAATCGACCAATCAGGGTGGGCCTGCCGAAACAGGTTCTCCACAGCCGCAGGCACCTTTGCCAGCGTACCGCCTTTTACAGGCTCCATCACAATCACGGGCTTGTTATGCTTCACCGCAACCTCGTAGCATTTGCGTGACTGCACGCCCAGACTGTCCCAATCCAGATAGTTCAGTTGCAACTGCACAAACTCCATCTCGGGATGCTCTGTCAAAACCTGATCCAGCAGTTCCGCACGGTCATGGAAGGAAAAGCCGATATGGCGCACAAAACCCTGACGTTTCTTTTCCTGAATCCAGGAAAAACAGTCGTATTTCTGGTAGGCTTTGTAGCTTTCTTCGTCGATGGCATGCAGCAGATAATAGTCAAAATACTCTGCGCCGGTCTTGCGCCGCTGTTCGTCAAAAACGCGGTTCCGGTCCTCCAGGCTGTGGATATAGCCGTTATGCAGCTTCGTAGCAAGGGTAAAGCAATCCCGCGGATGACGGCTCGTCAACGCCGCTTTCACCGCCTCCTCGCTTTTGAAAGCGCAATACATCCAGGCAGTATCAAAATAGGTGAAGCCGTGAGCCAAAAAAGTGTCCACCATTTGCTTTGTCTGTTCCAAGTCAATGCTGCCGTCATCGTTAGGGTCCAGCTTCGGCAAACGCATCAGGCCAAAGCCCAGCTTCTTTCCATCCGTCATCGTTGTTTCCTCCTTGGCTTTTTCTTTATTATACAACCTGGAGCGTGCTCCAAGTCAAGCCTTGCGGCATCATTTTTCAGAAGGCTTCATACCCTTTTGCGGGGAGGCGAAGCTATGAATGTACGAGGAGCCAAAAAGCAAACCCTGCTGTTATCTTTGGTAAACGGCCTGGTTCGCGCCATGGGGCTGGGACTTCGCGTCTGGCTATCCCGGTTGCTGGGCGCGGAAATCATGGGCATTTCCGAATTGGCCGGCAGTGTGCATATGCTGGCCATCACCCCGCTTACCTCCGGCCTGCCCTTAGCCGTTAGCCGCATGACGGCCAAAGCCGCGCCCGAGGAACGCCTCCAGCCGCTGCTGGCAGGCGTTTGGTTCACCCGGGTGTTTTCAGCGGCGCTTGCGCCGCTTTTGCTGCTTTTGTCGCCGATGCTTGCCCGGCTGATGGGCGATGCGCGGGTTCTTCCCTCTTTGTGGTTCACAGCGCCCTGTATTCTCATTCTGGGCTATTCCGCCTCTTTAAATGGCTATTGTTATGGGATGGAGCAAAGCCTTTTGCCCGCTGGCAGCGAACTGGTGGAGCAAATTGCCCGGGTGGGCCTTTCCATGCTGCTGCTTACCCTGCTGAACCATCTCACCGCACCCTGGCTGGCCGCTGTGCCGGTAGCCTGCACCATGCTGGCAGAGCTGCTTGGGCTATGGTTTGTGCTGCGCGCTTTGGGTCCGTTTCCGCCAGGCATGCGGGGAGAACGTCGTTTTCGCCGTCCCTTGTTTCAGTTGGCGTTTCCCACAACCCTTACGCGCCTGATACAAACGGCGCTTCGCTCTGCCGCCGCCATTTTGATTCCCTTGCGTCTCCAGGCCAGCGGCCTGTCGCCTGCGGAATCTACCGCCCGGCTTGGCATGCTCAACGGCATGGTGATGCCGTTGCTGCTTCTGCCAGGCATTTTTACCAGCGCGTTGGCGATGGTGGCCATTCCCAAACTGGCAAAGGCTGAAGAACATCCTCGAGCCCTGCGGCGGCTGCTTTGGCAGTGCACCGGCTCCTGCACAGGCGTAGGCGCGCTCTGCGCCGCTGTCATCTGGTTTTGCGCTTCCTTCTTGGCCAGCGCCGTATACCGTCAAGCTGATTTGGGTCCGCTTTTCCGGCTTTGCGCCCCGCTGACCGTGCTTTTGGCGCTGGACCATGTCAGCGGCAGCGTGCTTGGCGCGCTTGGCCAACAAAAATACGCCATGTACGGCGCTTCGGCGGCTTCTTTGCTGTCGTTGGCTCTCATTTGGCTTTTGGCAGCGCTGCCCGTCTGGCGGCTTCACGGCGTGATTCTGGCTCATTATGCGGCTCATGGCGTTTCGATTTTGTGGAATGGTTTCATTCTGTTTCGGTGGTTTCGGCAAATGGCCCGCGGTGATAAATCCGATCCATCTCCGCCGTCTCCCGGCCGTCCGAATGATAAACCACCAGCGGCGGCATCCAAAGCAGCGACGGCCTAGCGTTTTTCATTGCTTCCATCAGCACCAGGTACGGCGGCTTTTTCAGTTTGGAGCACACCATGCGGATTCTTTTGGGCTCCAGGCTATGCTGGCGAAGCGCGTCGCACAATTCCAGCATGCGCGGTGCGGGAAACACCATGTACAGCCGTCCATGCGTGCGCAAAAGGGCCGCGCAGGCCGCGGCCACATCGCTAATGGTAGCCTGCGTTTCATGACGCGCCAGGGCCACGGCGCTGGAATCGTTCAAAAGCGTGCCGCCCTGCTTCCCGTAAGGCGGGTTACACACCACTGCATCCATGCTTTCCCGCCCCACAACCTGCCAGGCGCTTCGAAAATCAGTAGCATGAATCACAATGCGTTCTTCCAATCCGTTCATGGCTACGCTTCTGGCGGCCATATCCGCCATCTCCGGCTGCCACTCAAAAGCGTCGAAATGAGCGGTAGGCTCATTCTGGCTTAACAGCAGGGGCAAAATGCCCGTGCCCGTTCCCATATCCGCCACTCGCTCTCGCCGACGCAGGACGGCAAAGTCCGCCAGCAGCACCGCGTCCATCCCAAAACAAAAGTCCTGCGGATTTTGCAAAATGCGCAGCCCGTTTCGCTGCAAATCATCCATTCGCTCTCCGGGCCTAATTTCGATTTCTTTCATTGCTCCACCATTTGTAAAACCTCTGTACGGCAATAGCCCTGCAGGCTTTGCACCTGTATGCAGCTCCAGGTATCACCCAGCAGCAGCACCTCCGCCAGGGTTTCGGGTGCTACCGTTCCAAGCGGAGTACCGTTTTCTGCGCATCTGGGCCACAGGCGCACATTTTCCTGCCCTAGGATATAGGCAAATTGTTTCCCGCCTGTGGGCGCTTTCAACGTGGGATCCATTTCATCAAGCCAATCCGTCTCCTGGCCGGAAGGCGAAGGAACCGGCGTGCTTGCAGCCTGCGGGGTTTGTACGGAAAGATAGCGCGTCATCACATAGCCCTTCTGGCCCTGATAGGAAATCAGGCTCCAGGTGTTCCCCTCTTCCAGCAGCTTCACCTTCGTTTGATGCGCCAGCGCAGCCAGTACGGTTCCCTGCCCATTCGGCTCGGCGCGCAGGTTCAAGGCGCCGCCGCTGGTGCATACCCAAGCGTCCACCGCCTCCGTTTCGTCCGGCTCGCCGCTGTCCTCATCCGGCCGAGGCGTTGTTTCCGGCTGCTCATAACGCAAATAGCGGGTCATAACATAGCCTGTTTGTCCGTTGTAGACCGTTTTGGCCCATGCTTCGTTGAAAAGCGATATGCTTAGCTGACGGCCCCTGGGAATTTCTGCCAGTACACAGCTGCCGGCGCTGGGGCTTTCACGCAAATTCAATGTTCCGGAAGCCGTTTGTACATAAGCCGTGCGCGTCTGTTCGTCCGGCTTTGCGGTTTCATCGCTTTGGGGCGGGTTGGCATTAGCCTCTTCAGAAAAGGACAGGTAGCGGCTCATCACATAACCGGTTACGCCGCCATAGGAAACGCAGCTCCAGTCCTGCCCCCGCCGGCTTACCTGTACTGTAGCATACTGCGGAATTTGCAGCAATACGCCCGCCATGGCATAGGGCTCGGCCCGAAGGTTCAAAGACCCGGAAGCGGTATTGACCCGGGCGGTTCCGGCAACGGCCGTTCCCGTCGTTTCCGTAGGGGCAGCGGGAGATTCCGCTTCGCTTTCCAAGAAGCGCAGGAAAGCATTCATCACATAGCCGCTTTGGCCCTCATAGGTGGTGCGGCTCCAGGCGGCAAGCTTTTCCTCAATTTGCAGGGTCGTTCCCCTGGGGATGCGTGCCAGCACAGGGCTGCCTGTCAGCGCGTCCCGGCGCAGATTCAAGGAACCGGAAGCGGTGTTGACCACCGCATACCGCACGTTTGTTCCCGGCTGCGGCGTGGGAGCAGGCTCGACTGTGGCAGAGGGCGTTGGCGTTGGCTCACCGCTTTCTTCTGTCGGCTCCGGCGACGGGCTGGGAGCGGGCGATGGGCTTTCCCCCGGCGTTTCTTCCGTCTGACTTTGGAAGGTAAGGAATATTGTCATCACATATCCCTCTGTCTGTCCGTAGCGCACGCGGCACCATTCGTCGCCCCGTTCCAAAACGGCAACCGTTTCTCCCTGAGGAATCCCTTTCAGAATTGCGCTGCCGCTACGGGGCAGTTCCCGCAGATTCAGCGAACCGCCCGGGGTGGTCACCCAGGCCGTTCCCGTTTGGCCTGTGGGCGGTGCAGGCGTAGCTGCCGCGCCTGACAGGGTTAAAAAGCGGGTCATGGCATAGCCTTCATATCCGCTATAGCGCACACCGCACCAAGTGTCGCCCTGCTGGGTTACTTCCACCTGCGCTCCGCGAGGAATCGTGGTCAAAATCATGCTGCCCGCCATGGGCTGAGCCCGCAGATTCAGCAACCCGTTCTCCGTCGTCACCCTGGCCAGCACCCCCTCGGCGGGAGAAGGCGTGGCTTCGGGACTTGGCGTTTGGGAATCCGGAGGCGCAGTTGCGGAAGCGCCGTCCTGGCGATAGCTCAGACAGGAGGATAGCACATAACCCGTTTTTTCATTAAAACGGATAAGGCTCCAGCTGCCGTCGTCAGCCAGCACGGTCACAGCGGCGCCGTGAGCCAATTGCAGCACCGGCTGAGCGTCCATGGAAGCGCTTTCCCGCACGACGGCCATTTCGCCTTCCACCAGACCAATCCATGCCGTGGAGCTGCCGCTGGACACATTTTCAGCGGCCGGGTAGCTTGACGACAAAGCCGACAAAAAACCGGTGCTGGCATAAGCGGTCAGCGCGTTATACTGCACCTTGGCCCAGGAACCGGACAGGCTGAACACCGTAAGCACCGCGCCAGCCGGGGCAGTCCCCACCACGGTTCCGTTCATGCTGCCTTCAGCCCGAAGGTTCACAAAATCCTTGGCGGTCACGGTTACAAAGCCTGCAATGTTCGATACCTGCGCCGGGGTCTGAGGCGGCGTGCCGCTGATCATTAACGCCGAAGCGGGCGCATAGCCTACCAGGCTGCCAAAGTGAATCTGGCACCACTCCCCCTCTGCAGCCAATACTTCCACCATGGCCCCGTTGCCCGCTGTGCCAATGATGGCGCCGCTCGCAGACCGTTCCTTCCGAATGGCCAGTACGGCGCCGGCAGACGGAAGGCTGACTCTGCCCTGGCAGGCAACGGTTTCCTGATCGATATCGGCAGGCGGCTCAACGGTAATTTGCTCTTCATCCGAGCCGGCGCTCAAGATGCTGTTGGTAAAGCTATGCTTCACCCGCTGACAGCCCTCATAATAAAAGCCCAGAATCTGGTCGTAGCGATAGCCCAGCTTGGCCATATACATGGCTCCGCGCTGGCTCAGGCCCATGCCGTGCCCATAGCGGCGCGCCTCCAGAACAAAAGCGCCGTTTTTCTGGCTCACGCTCCATAATTCATTTTTGCTGGACTGAATACTCATGGACAGCAGGCTTTCCAGCTCGCTGAAAATATCGCAGGTCACGGTTACATCCACGGATACGGTTTGCCCAAAAGCATCCTGGGTTTTCACCTTCATGGCAAAATTCATCTTGGTATACAGCCGGCTTGGCGAAGCATATTTCGGCGTGTGAGGCGTAACGCTTTGAAGCGTTTGCAGGACGGTATTGCTGCTGTTGGCGTTGTAGCCGCTTCGGTTCAAGGCGCTGACCGCCCTGGTTTTAAGCAGGTTCATCAGCTGCGCCGGGTTGGACGCGCTGGTCAAATCAGCCTGAATGGTTTTCTTCTTTACGGTAGAGCTGGGATTGGCGTAATCAAACGGGTCGTCCTTTACGTTCATGTAAGCATATGACGCTCCGCTGCGGGCGGTTTCTGTCTGCCCGCCGTTGCTGGCGGAATAATAGGTGGTGATATAGCTGGAGCCATACATCAGCACAATGCCCTTGGTGGCATCCACCGCCGCCACGCAGTTTGCATTGCCGCCGGGCGTGCCGCGGTATACCTGATCGCTGGTGGTGTCCTTTACATCATATAGCCCGCCGGAACGGTCTCGCATCATGCGCACGGTATAGGTGCGGGCGGCTACCGCCTGGGCCTTCAGCGCTTCAATGTTTGTGGAATTGCCCATTTCATAGGGCAAAACGCCGTACAGATAATTCTCAATATAAATATGAGCGACGGTATACAGCGTATACTGCCCGCCGCTGGAAACCGCCTGAAAGGTCAGGTCGCCCGGGTACAGATTGCCGCTTTCCCGCGCCTGACGAATATACAAACCGCTGGTACCGGCAGACGAGTGCCGCCGAAGGGAAAAAGATGTGCCCATGTTGGTTTTTTGCCCATTGCAGGTAAGCACCAGGGCCCCGGTGGAGCGGTTTAGCTCCACCGTAAGGGAACTGCCGCTGTCAATTTGCTGGCCAGTGATGCTTACGCTGTAGCTGCCCTGGGTTTTCAGGTTCAGCACCGCGGGACTGCCCAGTGAAGACAGGTACACCCGCACCATGCCGTTTACCGCAGCGGTCTGTGTGGTTAGCGGGGCGGAAGCCACGCTGACCGTTTCCGCGCCAGCCGCGGGAATCAGCGCCGCGCACAGCCACAGCGCCATCAGCCACAGCGCCAAGTCTTTGGAAACAGCGGAATGTTTTTGCACGGTACCTTTTCCCCCTTTGTGCAAGTCGTAATACTTTCGTAATCATTTGGTATTGTAGCATATTCCGCCGGCTTTGTCTACTTTTGAGGCCCGGCAATGTCTTCCATGGCTTCTGCCCCAAACAGACGGTTGTACGCCTGCCCTTCCGTAATTACCCGGCGTACTTGACCCGTCTCTTCATCAATGACCAGCAGCAGCGAGTAGCGCTCCTCCTGGGGCCATAGGGCGATGCGGGAAAGCGCTCGCTCCTCCCGGCCGGCCATGCAGGCCATGGCCCGCACCGGCAGCATATCCCTTCTTTGAAAGGGACTGCGCTTTTCTCCCACTCTTCGCAGCCTTTCTGCCAGCCCTCCCCAACGGGCCGCATACCATAAATAAGGCCCTAACAGCAAAAGGCCCGGATGAAACGCCCCGTGCCAAGCGCCGTAAAGCCCCAAAGCCACTAAGCCCGCGCCCAGCACGTAGCCAAACGCTGTCAGCACCTTTTGGCAGCCTCGGCCCCAGCCCAAAGGGGTTAGCAGCGCCACCAGCATCCGCGCTCCGTCCAGCGGCCACACCGGCAAACAATTCCATAACACCAGCGCAATGTTTGCGCCAAACAGGCAATACGTAAAGGCTGTATGTGGAAGCGCCCACAGGCAAAGAGCCGCGCCGGCGCCGCTGGCCGCCGCTCCCGCCCCGGCAATGCAAAACTGCCGAAGGGGGCCCAGCTTCTCAAAGTCCTTTGCATACGCCATACCGCCAAAGGGCATCAGTTCCACCTGGCAGCTTTTCACTTTACAAAGCGCCATTGCCGCCACATGAGCTCCCTCATGCCAGCAAAGCGCAGCCAACGACGCAATCGCCGCTGCGCTGTCGGCAAATACAAAGGCCGCCGCCAGCAGCGCCGCTCCGGCAGGATGCACCCGAAACTGACAGCGCATGAGCCTATTCGTCCAGCGGCAGCAGCCTGCCCTTGGGGTCGATGGATCGGCCGTCCCTGCGCAGCTCAAAAGCCAGCGGCTTACCCGTTGTGATCCGGGCAAAGATTTCCCCTGCCGTTACCCGTTCTCCTTCCTGCACAAAGCAGGCGTCCAGATTGCCGTAAATGGATTCTGTCTCATCATCATGACGAATCCGCACAATGCGTTCTTCCTCCGGCCCATGGGCAATGCTCATTACCTCGCCGTCGGCCACGCAGCGCACATCGCTGGTTTCGGACAGCCATTCCACATAAGGCTCCTTCCGCGACCAGGCATGTACCGTTTGCCCACTTACCGGCGCCAGCACCATCAGGCTGTCCCGCTCGTTCCAGACCGCCTGCACACTTTGAGGCAGCCACTTGCTGACGAAGCTGAGCTGACCCAGCGTTTCATCCCACTGCATATTGGCGCTTTCCTGCAAGGCGGAAAACACGCTCTGCGCCTCAGGCACAGACACATTGCGCACTGCAAGCACCGTAAGAAACAGCGCGCCTACCACCGCCAGGTCCCGCATCAACCGGTCTGCTCTCAGCAGACGGCTGCCCCAGCTGCCGGAAGAAACCCGGACCGGCCTTGCATGCGTGTTAGGCGCACTGGGTTCCGCCACATGTTTTTCCGTTCGAAGCTTGAAGCTTTTCAGTTCCGTGCTCAAAAAAATCCCTCCCCTGCACAACAGACTATGCGGGGAAGGGTGGAAAAAGACGGATTTCGCAGTAGAAACGGAGACGTGGCTTCTTGAAAAAATGGCGCGTTTTGAGCTGTCCAGCAGCTTACAGAAGCCCTTTCTTGCGCAAGTATTCAAAGGTACGGGTCAGAGCCAGCTTTCCATGGCTATAGGTGAGGCCGCCCTGTAAAAACACGGTATAAGGCTCCCGCATGGGCGCATCGGCGCTCAGTTCAATGGATGCGCCGCTCACAAAGGTACCGGCCGCCATAATGACCTGGTGCTGGTAGCCTGGCATATCCCAAGGCTCTGGCAAAGCCATGCTGTCGATGGGCGAAGCCATCTGGATTCCCTGGCAGAAGGCCACCAGGCGTTCCGGGGTGCCAAGCTCCAGCGCCTGAATGATATCCGTGCGACGCGCATCGGAGGCAGGCGTGCTGCGCATGTGCAGTTCCTCGCAGATTGCCGCCGCCAGCACGGAGGTTTTCAGCGCCTGAGCCACGACGTGCGGAGCCATAAACAAGCCCTGATAGAAAGGCTGATAGCTGCCTGCATAGCTGCCCACCTCACGGCCGATGCCGGGCGCAGTCAGGCGATAGCTGATGCGCTCAATCAGGTCGCCGCGGCCCACAATGTAGCCGCCGGTGGGGGCCAAACCGCCGCCGGGGTTTTTAATCAGGCTGCCGACGCACACGTCCGCGCCATACTGAGTGGGTTCTTTTTCACACACAAATTCGCCGTAGCAGTTGTCCACCATCAGGCAACATCCGGGAAACTCCCGATGGAGCATTTCCGCAAGAGGCTGCACATCCTCGGGCATCAGACTGGGACGTGAGGAATAGCCGCGGCTGCGCTGCACAGCCACTACCCGGGTAGCGGGCTTCATGGCCGCGCGAATCGCCTCCAAATCCAGCCGGCCCTCGTTCATTTCCACCTGCGTGTAGGTTACGCCCATCTCCCGAAGGGAGCCGGGCGCGCACTGCCGAATGCCGATCACCTCTTCCAGGGTATCGTAGGGGCCGCCGGAAGCATACATCAACTCGTCGCCCGGCTTAAGCAGGCCGAACAGGCACAGAGAAAGCGCATGGGTTCCGGAGGCAATTTGGGGACGCACAATCGCCTCATCCGCCTCAAACAAATCGGCAAACAGCTTTTCCAGAGTGTCGCGGCCCACATCGTCATAGCCGTAGCCGGTGGTGGGCGCAAAGTGCCGGGCCGCTACCTGATGTTTTTGCAAGGCGTTCAGCACTTTTTCTGTATTCAGCAGCGCAATCTCGTCAATGCGCTCAAACATGGGCTGAACCCGTTTTTCCGCTTTGGCAATTCGTTCCTTCACTGTTTCATCGTTCCTTTCCAAAACGCCTCTATTTTCTCCATGGCCTGGCTGTATAAACGGTTTCGGGCGTCCAGCCAGCAGGTTAGCGGCTCGGCCCGCAGCCAGGTGTTTTGACGCTTGGCATAATGCCTGGTGTGAATGATGATCTCCCATGCCGCCGTTTCCAGCGAACCTCCGTGCCGTATGGCCGGAATCAGTTCCTTATAGCCGATGCCCTGCATGGACTGGCAATCAGCCGTAACGCCGCTGTCCAGCAGCGCTTTTACCTCGCCGGGCAATCCGGCGGCCATCATGGCCTGCACCCGGCTTTCCAGCCGCTTATACAGTTCCTCCCGCGGCATATCAATGGCCAGCGGCAGCACATCAAACGCGCCTTCGCCCTGCCGTTGATTCTGCCGGCTTAACGGAACGCCCGTAAGATGGAATACCTCAAGGGCGCGAATCACCCTGCGCACATCGTTAGGATGCAGCCTGGCGGCGGTTTGCGGGTCTGCCTGCGCCAAACGTTCATGCAGGCGCTCCTTTCCTCCGGGCTCTAACGCCTCCCGGTTCAGCTTCTCCCGCAGCGCCTCGTCGCTGCCTGCTCCGCCCAGTTCCATGCCGTGCATCAGCGCCTTCAGATATAGCCCGGTACCGCCCACCAGAATGGGCGTTTTCCCCCGGCTCAGCACGTCGCGAACCGCGTTTTCCGCATCCCTGGCGTAATCGGCTACAGCATAGGTCTCTGTAGGCTCCAAAAAATCCAGCATATGATGAGGAACGGCGGCGCGCTCCCGGGCCGTCGGCTTCGCGGTGCCGATATCCATGCGGCGATAAATCTGCATGGAGTCCATGCAGATAATCTCTCCGTCCAACGCTTTGGCCACATCAAGAGCCAGGGCGCTTTTGCCGCTGGCGGTAGCGCCGGTCACGGCCAATACTTTAGGCTTGGTCAAGCTGATTGCTCCTTACTGAATCCGCTTGAAGCGCTTTTCCAGCGCATAGCGGCTCACTTCTACCACAATGGGCCGCCCGTGAGGGCAGTTCGGCAGGGCGTCGCTTTTCAGCATTTCCTGCAAAAAGCCTTCCATTTCCTGCCGGTTCAGGCGGTCGCCGCCCTTGATGGCATGCTTGCAGGCCATTTGCGCCACCCGGCGCTGCATCCGTTCCCGGGTAAGCTGTCCCCGGCCTTCCTGGCATTGAGCCAGCGCCTCCAGCAGCAAATCGCGCGGGGACTCATTTTCCCCAAACAAGGTGGGAATGGCATGCACCGCCACACAGGTTTCGTCAAAGGGCTCTATCTCAAAGCCGGCGTCCCGAAGCAGCGGGGCGTATTCTTCAAGCTGCGCCACATCATAGGCCGTCAGGCGCACCAGCTGCGGCGAGAGCAGCGTTTGAGAAATCCGCTGGTTTTCATACAGCTTCATCATACGGTCGTACAGCATGCGTTCATGCGCCGCGTGCTGGTCCACCAGCAGCAGCCTGTCGCCCAACTGAAAAATCCAGTAGGTATCAAAAACAATCCCCACCAGTTGCAGCGGCGCTTTTTCCGAAAGTTCTTCCGTCAGGATCAGCTGTTCTTCCGCACTCTGAGCAGGAGCCGGCGTTTCTCCGGATGCAGCGGGCCGAATCGGCCAAACGGGCTGCAAGGACTTTGAGTGGTCCGGCTTGTTTGGCAAAGAGCCGGTCTGAATAGGCTGCCGAAGCATCGCCGCCGCCACAGCGACAGGCGCGGCGGTTTCCCGGACCACCGGATTGGGCCGCGGCGGAATCACAACCGGCTGAAGCTTTGCAATGGCCAGTTCCTCATCGGTTTCCGCCGTCTTCGGAGGGGCCGCGGGCGTCGGTTCCCCGAGCGAAACGGGGGCGGTTTCCGGAGGTTTTTCCTGCCGGGGCTCTGCCGGAGCCAGCTGTACCACGTCAAAATGGCTTTCCCGTACAGGCGGCGCAGAAGCCTGCGGCTGCTCCGGCTGCCGGAGCGCAGCTCCCAGCCGGTCACTGTGCACCGTATCGCGCACCAACGCCTCCACAGCAGCCGATACGCCCGGTTCGTTCTGAAAGCGCACCTCCAGCTTGTTCGGATGCACGTTTACGTCCACCTGCTGATAAGGCATCTCCAAATACAAGGCGCACATGGGAAAACGGCCGATCATCACCCGGCCCTGACAGGCGTTTTCCACCGCCCGGCTCAGAAGTCCGCTGCGAAAATAACGCCCGTTTACAAAAAAGCTTTGCTGCTGGCGATTCCCCCGGGACAACTCCCCCACGCCCACATAGCCGGAAAGCGCCACTCCGTTCATGTGTCCTTCCACCTTCTTCATCTGCTTGAAGGCGTCGCGGCCGTACACGCAAAACAAAGCCGATTCCAGGCTGCCGTCCCCGGCAGAATGATACAACGTTTTGCCCTGCGCCACAAAGCGGAAGGCGATGTCCGGGTGCGATAGAATCAACCGAAGCATATAATCCGATACGGCAGCCGTTTCCACCGACGGTTTTTTGAGAAATTTCAAACGAACCGGCGCGTTGGCAAACAGCTTTTCCACCACAATGGCGGTGCCTACCGGTGACGCCGCCTGACGGATGTCGGTAAACTCTCCCGCCTCGATCACGGCGCGGGTGCCAAAATCCGCATCCTGAGTGCGGGTGGTGCAGGTAACGCGGGCAACCGCCGCAATGGAGGCTAACGCTTCGCCGCGGAAGCCCAGGGTATGAATGTCGTACAAATCCTGGACCCGGGAAATCTTGCTGGTGGCATGGCGCTCAAAGGCCAGGCGAATTTGCTCCGCAGGAATCCCCTTGCCGTTGTCGCTGACGCGCAGGTATTCAATGCCGCCCTCCCGCAGCTCCACGGTAATGTTCCTGGCCCCGGCGTCGATACTGTTTTCCACCAGTTCCTTTACCGCGGAGGCCGGGCGCTCTACCACCTCGCCCGCGGCAATCTGGCCGATGATTTCGCTTGGCAGCTTACAAATGGCAGCCATGGTTCCTCCTTACAGCTTGCGCGCTTTTTCCCGAATCCGGAACAGAATATTCAGCGCGTCCATAGGGGTAATCGAAAGCACATCCAGGTTTTGAATTTCTTCAATCAAGTCGTCCTGCGCCATGTGAAACAGGTCCACCTGTTTGGCTTCCTTCTTTTTCTTTTCCAAAATGTTGGATGAAATGGTTTCCTGATTGATATCGCTGACCTCCAGCCGGGCCTGAATTTCATGAGCCCGCGCCACCACCGGCGCGGGGATTCCCGCCAAACGGGCCACGTGAACGCCGTAGCTCTTATCCGCCCCGCCGGGAATAATCTTGCGCAGGAAAATCACGTCTTCCCCATGCTCCATCACGGTGATGCAGTAGTTTTTGACTCCCGGGAAACGGCCTTCCAATTCGCTCAGTTCATGATAGTGCGTGGCGAACAGCGTTTTTGCGCCGATGTGCTTTTGATCCAACAGGTATTCCACCACGGCCCAGGCAATGGCCAAGCCGTCAAAGGTACTGGTGCCGCGGCCGATTTCATCCAGAATGACCAGCGATTTTGCGGTGGCGCTTCGCAAAATGGCGGCGGTTTCCGTCATTTCCACCATGAAGGTGCTCTGGCCGCCCGCCAGGTCGTCCGATGCGCCAATCCGGGTAAAGATGCGGTCGCAAAGGCTGATATCGGCCTCTGTCGCAGGCACAAAGCTGCCAATGTGCGCCATCAGGGTAATGATGGCCACCTGACGCATATAGGTGCTTTTACCGGCCATATTGGGACCCGTAATGATGAGCATGCGGTTTTCGTCGGTATCCATGGTGACGTCGTTGGGCACAAAGGGAGCGTCGGTTACCGTGCGCTCCACAATGGGGTGGCGGCCCTCCGCAATGCGTAAAACCCCGCTTTCATTCAGGGTGGGCTTCACATAGTTGTATTCTCTGGCAACTGTGGCCAGGGAAAGCAGTGCATCCGCCGTTTTCAGGGCCAGCGCATTTTGCTGAATTGCGCTGATTTCGGCGGCGATGGCGTTGCGCACCTCCGTAAACAGCGAAGCCTCCAAAGCCAGAGACATTTGCTGCGCGTTGACGATCTTGCGCTCAATCTCCTGAAGCTCCGGGGTGATGAAGCGCTCGGCGTTGGCCAGGGTTTGCCGGCGGGTGTAGCGCAGAGGCACCTGGTCCAGATAGCTCTTGGTAACCTCAATGTAATAGCCAAACACCCGGTTATACTGGATGCGCAGGTTTTTGATACCGGTTTCCTGACGCTCGGCGGCCTCCATATCCAGCACCCATTGCTTGCCGTTTACCATGGCTTCCCGGTATTCGTCCAGCTCCGCGCTGTAGCCGTCGCGAATAACGTTGCCGTCGGAAAGCAGCAGAGGCGCGTCCGGGTTGACGGCTCTTTCCAACAAATCGCACAGGCTGGTAAGAGGCGATAACGTATGGGCCAGCGCCTGCACCGGCACGCTCTCAAAAGCGCTCAGCTGCTCCTTGACCGGGCCTACGGCCTGCAAGGAACGCAACAGCGCCAGACAGTCCCGGGCCGTCAGGCTGTTGTAACTGATTTTGCCCAGCAGCCGTTCCATATCCGCAACGTTTTCCAGCGCCATGGCCACTTCCTCGGCCTGCACATAGCAATCCTTCAGGGCTTCCACCGCATCCAGACGGGTTTGAATGGCCGTCCGGTCAATCATGGGGTTTTCCACCCAGGAACGCAACAGGCGCGCCCCCATGGCTGTGCGGGTTTGATCCAATAGCCACAGCAAAGACCCCCGACGCTCGCCGGTGCGCAGGCTTTCCGTCAGCTCCAGGTTATGGCGGGTCATGCGGTCCAGGAACATGGTTTGCGCGCCCTGATAGATGGTGAGCTGGGTGATGTGGCACAAGGTATTACGCTGGGTGTCGCTCAAATACGTAAGCAGCGCTCCGGCGGCCAGATAGCGCTTTTCCCGCTCGTCCAGGCCCAGCGCTCCCAGGCTGCCCACCTGAAAGTGGTTCAGAATAGCCTGCACCGCATTTTTCTTCTGAAAAGCGCGTTCGTCCAGTTGAGAACAGCTGATATCCTCGCTTAAATAGGCTTTCAGCTTGTCCAGGGCGTTGGTGACAATTTCATGCGGGCGAATCCGCATCAATTCGTCCCGTAGGGTGCGGTCGTAATCCATCAGCTGATGCACCACCAGCTCGCCGGTGCTCACATCCGCATAGGCCAGTGCGGCGGCGCGGCCGGAAAAAGCAACGCACAGCACATAGCTGGCGCTTTTTTCATCCAGCAGAGCCGGGTCTACCACCGTACCGGGGGTAACGATGCGAATGACGCCCCGTTCCACCAGTCCCTTACTGAGCGCCGGGTCGGTAAGCTGCTCGCAAATGGCTACCTTGTACCCCTTTTCAATA
This sequence comes from uncultured Clostridia bacterium, assembly GCA_934621485.1. Classification (GTDB taxonomy): domain Bacteria; phylum Bacillota; class Clostridia; order Christensenellales; family Aristaeellaceae; genus Limiplasma. Next base: position 17,042 of record CAKTUS010000022.1, on the reverse strand, counting down.
AGCCGGGCAATGTAGGTGGATGCCGCATGGTAGGGCACGCCGCACATGGGGGCCCGCTCATCCAGGCCGCAGTCCTTGCCGGTAAGCGTCAGTTCCAGTTCCTTGGACGCCAGCTTTGCATCGTCGTAGAACATTTCATAAAAATCGCCCAAACGAAAAAACAGGATACAATCCTGGTACTGCTGCTTTTGTTCCAGATACTGCTGCATCATGGGGGTCACAGTGCCTGCCAATATGCCCGCCCCTTTCGTATGCCCTTCCTCTTGTCAAAAAAACTGGCCGCGCGCTCTGTTTTGCCAGAGTCTGTCGGCACAAACTCCCCGCCCGGCAAAGCCGGTCGAGGACAACTCTCGCCAGAGGGACTGCGACTCCTCTGACGACTCCTCAAGGAGCTTTTCACCCTTATGAGAGAGGCGCCCCCACTCGCCGGGCCGTCGAAAAGCCCCGGAGGGCCGCGGCCCTCCGATTTTCATTCCGAATCCGGCGACGTATACGCCAGGTTCGGCAGCCTTGCGCAGCAAGACTTACGCCACAGGAGTGGCAAAGCGCGTCCCTCGCAGAAAAGATCGCCGTCTGACGAGCCTTTCTGCCAAAGAACCGGAGGAATGTTTTCGGCAAAGCCGAGAACTTCCCGCCCGACCGGCAAAACCGGTCGATACGAATCCAGTCAGAGGGACTGCGCCCCTCTGCCAACTCCCGAAAAGGGTTTTTCGACAGTCTGCTGAGAGGGGCTTATCCTCTCTCTCATTTGCGCTCCGGTTCTTGCTTCTCAGTGATGATGGCCGCAACCGCAGCCGCAGCTGTCGCAGGAGCCGGAGCAGCCCTCTTCCTCTTCCTTTTCGCCGGTAACCACATAACGAATGATGCTGTTCACCTTTTTCATCATGTTGGTGAAAGCGTCGTTGGTCTGGCGCATTTTGTTAAGCACCGCGTTTTCGTCGATGGCGTGCTCCACATTTTCCAGTTCTTCGCCTGCCTCAGCCAGCTTACCGTGATCCAGATTGGGATCTGACAGCAGTTTTTCCACAACCTGACGTTTTTCCGTGTAAGCCGCAATCAGCTGATTGGCCTTTTCATCCTTCATGGCTTCCTGCTCGGCCAGCCGCATGGCAATATACTCTTCGCTCTCCAAAATGGCTTCCGCCAGCATTTCCGCCTGATTAAGCACCTTTTCCATCTGTTTTCTCACCTTTCTGTTCTTTCGCCCCGCAGAGTATTGACCGCTGCGGAGGTAATGGTTACGGGAATGATTTTGCCAATGTCCTCTGTACTTCCGTCCAGCGTAACGGTAATGTTGCGCGTTCCCTTGCCGGAAACCTTGCTGGGGTCGCGCTTGGACAGCCCCTCCACCAGCACCATTTCCCGCCTGCCAATCATGCTTTCATGCACCCTGGCCGTTGAAGCCTCCACCTGCGCAATCAGCTTTTCAATGCGGCGGGTGGATTCGTCCGCAGGAATACGGCCGTCCATCTGGGCTGCTCTGGTACCCTCTCGCGGCGAGTAAATGAAGGTGAACGCCGCATCGTAGCCTACCTGCTCCACCAGGGAGCAGGTATCTTCAAACTGGCTTTCCGTTTCCCCGGGGAAGCTGACGATCAAATCGGTAGTCAGGCCGATATCCGGCACGGCGGCGCGCAGTTTTTCCACCTTGCGCAGATACTCATCACGGGTATAGCGCCGGTTCATCAGCCGCAGAATTTCGTTATTACCGCTTTGTACGGGCAGGTGCAGATGGTTGCAAATGTGCTTGCCGGCCGCCATCACGTCAATCAGTTCGTCGCTCAGGTCCTTAGGGTGAGAGGTCATGAAGCGTATGCGGGGCACGCCCATCTCATCCAGAGCCCGCAGCAGCCTGGGAAAGCTTTCGCCGTTTTCCGAGCCGTTTCCGTAGCTGTTCACATTTTGACCCAGCAGCATGATTTCCTTCACGCCGTTCTGCAACAGCCCCTCGGCTTCGCGCAAAATGTCATCCATACGCCGGGAACGTTCCCGGCCTCGCACATAGGGCACAATGCAGTAGGAGCAAAAGTTGTCGCAGCCATACATGATGGTTATGTAGGCATGATGATCATTCAGCCGTTTCACGGGCAATCCTTCCGCAATCAGGGTTTCCTGATCGGTGATGCTCACCACCCGGCTCTTGCCCGTCAGCAGGTTCAAAAGCAGCGAGGGCAGTTTATGCAAATTGTGGGTACCAAAGGCCAAATCGATGAAGCGATACTGACGCAGAATCTTTTCCGCCATTTGGGGCTGCTGCACCATACAGCCGCATACGCCAATGAGCAAATGCGGCTTTTCCTTTTTCAGTTCCTTCAGCCAGGTTACATTGCCCAGGGCACGCCGTTCGGCGTTGTCGCGAATACAGCAGGTGTTGAACAGCACGAAGTCTGCGTTGCGGCGATCGTCAGCCTCGGTCATGCCCATGTCACCAAGCATGCCCGCCAGCTTTTCGCTGTCGTGGGCGTTCATCTGGCAGCCGTAGGTGACAATATGGAAGCTGCGGGGCCGGTTTGGCATTTCCCGCACGGCCTGAGCCGCTTTTTCCTGCTCCCGCTGTTCTTCAGGCGTTACAAAAACGGGTTCACGTTTCAAGGGTTTTCGTTCCTTTCCTTAGCCGCGCCAAACGCGGCCGGTCTCGCAGCAGGCGCCGCAGGGCTGCGTGAGCAGTTCCCGCAAGCTTTCCCGCGTGCGTTTGCGGGTGATTTCCATCAGCCCCAAGCTGGTAAAACCGTGCAACACGGTCTTTACCCGGTCGTCGCTCAGCGCCTGCGCCAGGGCTTCCTGCACCAAGCGGCGTTGAGCGTCCGTTTCCATGTCGATAAAGTCCACCAGCACCATGCCGCTCAGGTTGCGCAGACGAATTTGACGGGCAATTTCCACAACGGCCGCCAGGTTTTCCTGAAGAGGCAGGCTTGCGCCTTTTTCCGCCAGCACCACCCGGCCGCTGTTCACATCGATGGTGGTCAGCGCTTCGCGCTCGTCAATCACCAGGCTGCCGCCTTCCGGCAGGTCTACCCGCCGCTGCACGGCTTGCCGAAGCTGGGTTTCAATGTTCGCCGTTTTCCAAGCCGTTTCCATGGACTGCGAGCCCATTTCCGCTTCCTGCTGAATGAAAAGCTCATGTCTGGCGGCATAATCACGCTGAAGCATCTGTACGGCGGAAACATCCCGACGCAGCACACAGGGGGCCTTCCGACACCGGCTGCTTTCCTCCAGACGCTGCCATTCGCTCCAAAGCGTTTCCGTTTCCTCGCGCACATCGCCGGGGCGGGCGTCCAGCGCCGCATGCCGCACAATGACGCCAAAACGGTTTTGGGTCAGTTCCCGGCCCAACTGGCGGGCTCGGGCTTGCGCCCTGGAATCCTCCACCCGCTTACTGACGCCCACAAAACGGTTTCGCGGCATCAGCAGCACGTATTGGCCGGGGAGCGCGATATCCCGGGTGAGAAACGCGCCTTTTTCACCCTTGGGCTCCTTTTTCACCTGAACCAGAATCTCCTGCCCGCTCATCAACGGCCTGTCAGGCTGGGCCTGGTGAAAACTGTCCGCCTCCTTCAGCGGCAAAAACCCGTTTTTGGGCTGGCCGATTTTGACAAAGGCCGCCTTCACATCAGGCAGTACCCGTTCCACCCGGCCCAGCAGCACAGCCCCTACCATTGTCGCAGCATCAGGTTCCGATGGATAGTATTCCAGCAGCCGATTGCCGCTGAGCAGCGCCGTGCGGCCATCCAGGCGGCACAGCAACGTAAAAGGCGCGGTCATTCCACGGTCTCCATAGGCACAAGCCGGCCCTGACCATCCCTGGCCAGCACGGCTGTGCGATAAATGATGTGAGGAAACTCACAGCAGCCGGCAAATTCGCACAGGCACTTAAGCCACAGCGCGGGCTTGAGCGCCCCGGCCCGGGTCGTCACGGTGCGCAAGGTAATCTGGTAACCTTCTTCGCTTTCCGTGCAGCTGCCCGAAAGCACGAAGGGACGAATATCACAGGGATTATCGCCGCTCTTGGTGCGCCGGTTTGCCACATAGCCGTCCAGCGCCATAAACCGTTCGAAGGCTCGCACGGCTTTTTCACTCTCCGGCGTTTTGGGAAAGGCAATTCGGTAATCAGACCCCGCCATCAACGCCATCAGCGCGGGAAAGGTATCTTCTACCCGGCGACATTCCCGAATTTGCAGGCAGTTGGGCAGCGCCTGATTCATGCGCCGCACAAACTCGGCTTCGGTAACGCCGTCTTCCACGGGCACCTCCATCATTTCACGCAGACCCACCACACCCACGCTCAGGGGCGCGGCAAAGCTGAGGCGAATGTGCGGATTAAAGCCATTGGAGTACTTCACAGGCAAACAGCTGCGGCGCAAAGCGCGCTGCATGGCGCGCATCAGGTCCAGGTGGCCGATGTAGCGCAGGGACGGTCCTTTTTCAAACACCACCATCATTCGCATGCGCTGCACACCCCTTTCAGCTTTTGCAGGCCGCAGCCGTTGCAGCCCTGCCGGCAATCCCGGGTGGTTTGCGCGCTAAGGGCCTTTTTCCATTCTCTCTTAAGAAACTCCTTGCTGATACCGCTGTCGATATGGTCCCAGGGCAGCGTTTCCTCCAAGCCGCGCTGGCGATGCGCATAAAAATCCACGGTAAGGCCGCAATCCTCAAAGGCTTGCAGCCACAGGTCATAGCGGAACTGGTCGTTCCAGCCGTCAAGGCGGCAGCCAAGCTGCCAGGCGCGGTACAGCACCCGGGCCAGCCGCCGGTCGCCCACGGCAAAGCAGGCTTCCATCTGGCTCACGCCGGAGTCATGATAGTGGAAGGCGGCGGAATGGATGGGGCGAAACGCTTCCTTCACCAAAAACTGTTTGCGTTTCACTTCGTCGGGCCTGTCCTGCGCGCACCACTGGAAAGGCGTGAACGGCTTAGGCACAAATACCGAGGCGCTGCACGTAATGCGTAGCCCCTTCACCCGCTTTTCCTTAGGCACGCCGTAATATGCCCCGGCAGCCGCTTTGGCGGTTTGGGCGATGCCCAGCAGATCCTCGTCGGTTTCCGTCGGGAGTCCGGTCATAAAATACAGCTTTACGGCGTTCCAGCCATTGGAGAAGGCGTTGGTCAGGGTATTGACCAAATCTTCTTCGGTCACGTTTTTATTAATCACATCTCTCAGACGCTGGGTTCCTGCTTCCGGCGCAAAAGTCAGGCTGCTTTTTTTCACCTTTTGGGTATGCGTCAGGGTGTCCTGCACGAATTTATCCACCCGCAGGCTGGGCAAGGACAGGGAAACCCGCTTGTCTTTCAATTCTTCCGTCAGCCGGTTGGCCAGTTCCTCAATGTGGGAATAATCGCTGGAAGAAAGGGAGGACAGGGAAATCTCCTCGTAACCGGTGCAATCCACAGAATCCTTGGCTGCCTGTACCAGCGTTTCCACACTGCGTTCCCGCACAGGACGATAGAGCATGCCCGCCTGACAAAAGCGGCATCCGCGGGTACAGCCTCGCATAATCTCCAGCATAATGCGGTCAAACACCACCTGGGTATAGGGCACAGGCGGATGTGTGGGGATATAGGCGTGTTCAAAATCGGTGATGAAATAGCGCCGCACACGCTGAGGAGCCGCCGAGTCAATGGGCTTCAGGCTTTGCAGCGTGCCGTCATCGTTGTACGTATCCCGGTACAGGCTGGGCACATAGACGCTGGGCAAGCCTGCCAGCTTGCGCAGAATGGCCTGACGCGACAGGCCGGCCTTCCGGCCTTCTTTTACGGCGTTGGTCACGTCAATGATGGACTGTTCGCCATCGCCAATCAAAAAAGCGTCGATAAACAGACACAGCGGTTCCGGGTTAAAGGCGCAGGGGCCGCCCGCCACCACAAAGGGGTCGCTATCCCTGCGTTCCTCGCTTAAAACCGGTATGCCGCCCAAATGCAGCATTTCCAGAATATTGGTGTAGCTCATCTCGTATTGCAGGGTAAAGCCCACCAAATCAAACTGACAAAGAGGCGTGTGGCTTTCCAGCGACAAAAGAGGCACGTTATGCGCCTTCATTTCCTCCAGCATGTCCACCCAGGGCATACAAACCCGTTCGCATACCGCATAGGGCAAATCGTTCAAAATGCCGTAGAGAATCTTCATGCCCAGGTGGCTCATGGCCACTTCATATGTATCGGGAAAACAAAAAGCAAAGGAAACGTCCGCATCCTTCAGGCTTTTGACTTCAGCGTTCATTTCGCTGCCCGTATATCGCGCAGGCTTTTCCACGCGGGCCAGCAGCGCATCCAAATCGTACTGCATACTTCCTCCTTTGGAGATTGAGACATACATTGTTATGATAGCATGGCAGGCAAAGGGTTGCAAGCGCTCCAAAGGATTTTCTTTCCCTTCCCGTCAAAAATAAACGGGATGCGCCATTTCAGACGCATCCACAGGCCGTTATAAAAGCTCGCCGGCCGCTTTTTCTGCCGAAAAGCGCTCTTTGCCGACTCGTCAGGCGGCTTGGCAGCCGAGAAGGGAAAAAACCTTGCCGTGAAAAGCCCAGCGCGTTGAAAACGCAGAGGAACAGAAGACAGCGCGGCCGCTCCGGCGCGCCATCGCTTCACGCCGCGCCTGCGGGACTAACGGTCCATAACGGCAGCGCTCACTGCAGGCAGTGAAAAGGAGCATGCGTCCGGTGGATGCAGCGGTTATTTCCCACGAGCAGCCGTCAGGCGCAACAAGGCAGCCTTTCTAAAACCCCCGCCGGAGACCGCGGAGCAGCGTTCTCAAGCCTTGCGCCACGATGCGTTTCCCGCAAACCGGCGTAGGCGGCTCTCACGGCGCTTTTTCTCAAGAAAGGGCTTTTTCGGCGCCCTGAACCTTGCCGCGTAAGACTGCTAAAACCAACGGATACGCCGCCGGCCTCGGCAGCCTGCGGCCTGCCTATATCCCTTTTTTCGCCAACTGCGGCTTTTCCATTCCATTTGTTTTGGCTGAAACCGTTTTTCTTTCCTTTTCTCAGCTGTTTTCGTTGAGCAACGTCTCCAGCGCCGGCAGGCTTTCCGCCTTCCAATAGTGCTTTCCGTCATTGGTTCGGTTTAGAAAATAGCGATTATACATTTCACGGCGCAGGGTGGCCGGGTCATGAAAGGTGGTCCAGCAGTCCAGCAGGTCGTTTACCTGTGCTTCCGTGTAATCCTGCCCTTCCGCAAATTTGGAGGATAAGTAATACAGCGCGGCCAACTGTTTTTTTCGTTTCGCAGGCAAATGAGTCAGTTGTCCTTTTTCATTCAAAAAAGGCTGCAACTCCCTGCAGGAAGAAAACGTCTCAGGTTGTGGCAAAGCAATCCAGTACCGCTGAATAACGTCGCTTGAACCCGGCGCGGCAGGGCCTTCGTTTTCCAACACTCCGCCGTTGGCCAAAATGGTTTTTCTCGAAGCTTCGTTTCCCCGGTCGCAAACTACCAGTACGCGCCGAGCCCCCGCTTTTTGGCACAACGGCAGCAGCATTTTCAGCATTTGCGTTGCATACCCCTTACGCCGCTCATCGGGACGCACGCTGTACCCGATATTTCCGCCGTAATACAGCAAATACTCCGACAGCTGATAACGAAAATCAATCATGCCCACCAGCCGGTCATCCCCGCGCCGCACGGCCAAAAATACCTGGGACGGCACATAGCCCTCCTGATATTTTGCCCGGAGGCGCGTTTCAAACTGAATCCACTGGCTAAAGCTGTCCACATCCTCCAAACCGGCACAGCCATCCAGACTATCGCCGTTTTGCAGCATTTCCCGGCGATAATCCATCACCTGCCGGGCATACCGTTCTGTTGGGGCTACCAGCATCAGTTCCATCATGGCCTGTATCCTCCATTTTGAGAAAAAGTACGGTTTGCGCTTTGAGCGAAATCTTGGAAATCCGCCAGCCATAGGCTTCCAGTTCTTTGTTGTACGTTAAAAAGGAATGATCCAGGGGGATACCGCCTGCCTGCGCCAGTTGGTCAAAGGTGAGCAGCAGTCGGTTTTCCTTAGTATTCTGTACAAAACGCCACAAAGGCTCATATTTGCTCATGGTTTTCCCCGTTTTTTTGATATGTTTTTCTACCAGGTTTTCAAACACGGCGTTCCTATCAAAGCTGCCTTCAAAGAATCCCGATATCTCCTTGCAGGCTTTGCACAGTCCCACGCTAACCTCAGTGAGCATCCGGCGGATTTCTTCATCCGAATAGACGCAGCCGCCGGTCACAATCAAGGCGGCCAGTCCGTGCACTACCAGCCACATATCGCGGAAATAACAATCCGCCGTATAGGCGTCCACCCGGTACACCTTTTGCAATGATTCCCGCACCAGGTCTTGGGACAGTTGAAGTGCATCCATGGCTCCATGCCCCTGTTCCGGAGCCGGCGATAAAAACAGCAGCCTGTACAGTTCCGGTTCCTCCCGGGCAAAACGAATATACTGCATCCCGACGCCCAAAAAAGGAATGGGTTGCCTTAGTCCTTCCTCCATATAGCGCTGATACAATGCTTCCGCGGCCGCGACCATTTCCCGGCGCACTTCTTCCATGGTATGAAAATAGGTAAAAATAGGCCGGGTGGATACGCCGAGCTCCGCGGCGATATCCCGAGTGGTGACTGCGTTCGCCCCTTTGCGCCTGGCCACCCGCAACGCCGCGTTTACGATTTCTTCTTGAGTAAACTTTACCTTAGGCGGCATACCGTTTCTCCTTTTCCAACTACGCAAGGCAGCGTTTCCCGGTTTTGCAACGCTTGATACACATCCCTTGTTATTTTAGCGCATGGGCAAATCCCTGTCAATCCAAGGAAGGGATGCTGCCAACGAGTTAACCGTTGTGCAGATACTCGCGCTTCGTTTCAGCGCATGCTATATTTCTCACATGAACTATTACAACACAGAAAGAAAACGGAGGGCGCCTACCAGGCAAGATACATTTCCCATTAAAAAAGCTCGCCGCAAGGGCGAGCTTGGAGCTCTGGAGCGGGGATCGAAGTCCCGCTCCAGAGAGAAGCGTTAGTCATTGTACAAAGGCCGCTTCTGATAGGTGGTATGCAGCAGTTCATGGGCTTTGTGACTGTTGGGCTTGCCCAGGAAATCAGCATAAATCTGCTTGATTTCGGGGTTCTCGTGGCTCTTGCGCAGGGTCTTGGCCTCGTCCTCGGAATAGAGGGCCTTGGCGCGCTCCACGCGGATGTCGCTCCAGTTACGAACCTGAGCAGATACGATGGGCTGGCCGCCGCCATTGACGCAGCCGCCGGGACAACCCATGATTTCAATGAAATGATAGGTCTTTTCACCGTTTTTGATGCTGTCCAGCAGTTCGGCAGCTTTGCCGGTGGAACTGGCTACGGCCACATTCACATCCAAGTCGCCAATCTTCACGGTGGCTTCCTTAATGCCTTCCATGCCGCGCACTTCAGTAAAGTTCAGCTTTTCCAGCGTCTTGCCGGTAATAACCTCGTAAGCGGTGCGCAAAGCGGCTTCCATAACGCCGCCGGTCACGCCGAAGATAACGGCAGCGCCGGTGCTTTCGCCCATCAGGCTGTCAAAATCTTCGTCGGGCAGGGCGTTGAAGTCGATACCCGCTTCCTTGATCATGCGGGCCAGTTCGCGAGTGGTAATGACCACGTCCACATCCGCCATGCCGTCATGGCCCAGCTCGGGACGCTGCGCCTCAAACTTCTTAGCGGTGCAGGGCATAACGGACACAACCACGATATTCTTGGGATCCACGCCCGCCTTTTCGGCGTAGTAGGTCTTGATCATGGCGCCCGCCATCTCATGGGGAGATTTGCAGGAGCTCAAGTTGGGGATAAATTCGGGGTAATAATGCTCGCAGAACTTAATCCAGCCGGGAGAGCAGCTGGTAATCATGGGCAGCACGCCGCCGTTGTTCACGCGGTCAATCAGTTCGTTGGCTTCTTCCATGATGGTCAGGTCGGCGGCAAAGTCCGTATCAAACACCTTGGCAAAGCCCAGACGGCGAAGCGCGGCGGCCATCTTGCCGGTAACGCTGGTGCCCATGGGCAGGCCAAATTCCTCGCCCAGAGCGGCGCGCACCGCGGGAGCGGGCTGCACAACCACATGCTTGGTGGGGTCGCTCAGAGCGTCCCAAACCTGACGGGTGCCGTCCTTTTCGGTCAGTGCGCCTACGGGGCAGGCGGTAATGCACTGGCCGCAGTTGATGCAGGCCATGTCGGCCAGCTTCTTATCCCAGGGGCTGCAGATGGCGGTTTTGAAGCCGCGGCGCACGGGGCCAATAACGCCGATCTTCTGCACATTGGCGCAAGCGCCCACGCAGCGGCGGCACAGCACGCACTTGTTGTTGTTGCGCACGATAGAGGGAGACAGTTCGTCTACATCATAGTGGTTCTGCGCGCCGGCAAAGCGGTCGCTGCTATCCACGCCCAGGTCCAGGCACAGCTTTTGCAGCTCACAGTTCTGGCTGCGTTCGCAGGTCAGGCACTTTTTGTCGTGGTTACTCAGAATCAGCTCCAGATTCATGCGGCGGGCGGCGCGCACGGCGGGCGTATTGGTTTTCACCACCATATTGGGGAACACGGGCAGCACACAGGCGGCCTGCAGGGTGCGGGCGCCGCTGTCCACCACGCAAATACGGCAGTTGGCGGTTTCGTTGATATCCTTCAAAAAGCAAAGCGTGGGGATGTTGACGCCGGCTTTATGAGCCGCTTCAAGCACCGTCGAGCCGGCAGGCACTTCAACCTTCACGCCATCAATGGTGACTGGAATCATCTGTTCCATGGTGAATCCTCCTCTATGCAGATTTTAGTGCTTCTCGATCGCGCCAAAGCGGCACTTTTCCATACAGGCGCCACACTTCAGGCACTTGCTGATATCGATGTGATGCTGCTCCTTCACCGTGCCGGTAATCGCGCCGGCGGGGCACACGCGAGCGCACATGGTGCAGCCCTTGCACTTGTCGGTGATAACGTAGTTCAGCAGCTTGCGGCAGTGATGGGCCGGGCAGCGCTTTTCCTTGATATGCGCTTCATACTCGCTGCGGAAGTACTTCAGGGTGCTTAGCACGGGGTTGGGAGCAGTCTGGCCCAGGCCGCACAGCGCGGTGGCCTTGATGTTTTCGGCCAGGGCTTCCAGCTTTTCAATGTCGCCTTCCTCGCCCTTGCCCTCGGTAATCCGCTCCAGAATCTCCAGCATGCGCTTGGTGCCGATACGGCAGGGCGTGCACTTGCCGCAGCTTTCATCCACGGTGAAGTCCAGGAAGAAGCGGGCGATATCCACCATGCAGTTGTCCTCGTCCATGACGATCATGCCGCCGGAACCCATCATGGAGCCAATGGCCGTCAGGGAGTCGTAGTCGATGGCAATATCCAGCTGTTCGGCAGGAATACAGCCGCCGGAGGGGCCGCCGGTCTGCACAGCCTTGAAGGCTTTGCCATTGGGGATACCGCCGCCAATTTTATAAATGATATCACGCAGGGGGGTGCCCATGGGCACTTCCACCAGACCGGTATTGTTAATCTTGCCGCCCAGGGCAAACACCTTGGTGCCCTTGCTGCGTTCGGTGCCAATGGAGGCAAACCAATCCGCGCCCTTATTGATAATCTGGGGAATGTTGGCCAGGGTTTCCACGTTGTTGATGTTGGTGGGCTTGTCAAACAGGCCGCGCACCGCCGGGAACGGAGGCTTGGGCTTGGGCTCGCCGCGGCCGCCCTCAATGGAGTGCATCAGCGCGGTTTCCTCGCCGCACACGAACGCGCCGGCACCCAGGCGGATGAACACATCGAAATCAAAGCCGGTGCCGAAGATGTTCTTACCCAGCAGGCCGTATTCACGGGCCTGATTGATGGCAATTTCCAAACGCTTCACGGCGATGGGGTACTCGGCGCGCACATAGATGTAGCCCTCGGACGCGCCGATGGCATAGCCGCCGATGGCCATGGCTTCCAGCACAGAATGGGGGTCTCCTTCCAGCACGGAACGATCCATGAAAGCGCCGGGGTCGCCCTCGTCAGCGTTGCAGACCATGTACTTCTGGTCGGCCTTAGAGGCGGCGGCAAACTGCCACTTTTTGCCCGTGGGGAAGCCAGCGCCTCCGCGGCCGCGCAGGCCGGATTTGAGCACCTCGTCGATAACCTGCTCAGGGGTCATTTCGGTGAGCACCTTCGCCAGCGCCTTGTAGCCGTCAAAGGCGATGTACTCGTCAATGTTCTCAGGGTCGATCACGCCGCAGTTGCGCAGCGCCAGACGCATCTGGGGGCGGTAGAAGTCGATGTTTTCCAGGGTGGAGTGCTGCTCCTCGTCGGCCTTTTCCTTGTAAACCAGGTGCTGCACAATGCGGCCCTTCAGCAGGTGTTCAGCCACGATTTCGTCCACATCATCCACACGGATGCGGCTGTAGAAAGTGCCTTCGGGATAAACGATAACCACAGGGCCGGCTTCGCAAAGGCCGAAGCAGCCGGTGCGGACGACCTTGACTTCCTTTTCCAGCCCGTTCTTGGCGAGCTGTTCCTCAAAGCGCTTGATCAGTTCGGCAGAGCCGCTCGAAGAACAGCCGGTACCGCCGCAAACAAGCACGTGCGCGCGAAAAAGTTCCATATTCGTTCCTCCTTAGCGTTGTTCTTATTTGCCTTCGGCGGCGCCGATGGTGTATTCCTGAACCGGGCGGCCGTTTACAATGTGCTCAGCCACAATGCGCGGCACCATATCGGGGGTTACCTTCACATAGGTCACCTTTTCCTTGCCGGGCATAATCACGTCCAGCATGGGTTCCAGGCGGCACATGCCGATGCAGCCAGTCTGGGATACGGTCACGTTTTGCAGGTTGCGCTTTTCAATTTCTTCCATAAATTTGAGCATTACCGGGCGAGCGCCGGCGGCAATGCCGCAGGTGGCCATGCCCACCACTACGCGCACGGCGTCGTCGCCTTCTTTACGCATGGCTACTTTTTCAAGGGTCTTTAAGCGAATCGCTTCCAATTCAGCCAGAGACTTCATAATACGGACACCTCCAAAATCGGTTTGAATTCTTCATCTATGCTTTCTTTCATCCATGCCACGATATCCGGCCCGTTCAGCGGCAAGCCGCCCAAAGCGGCGCGTATCTGCCGGGTATCGAACCGGGCCTGTTTTCCGGGTGAGGTCGCTTCAAAAAGAAAGTCGGGTTTTTCGGGATTGAGCACCACCAGCGTCAGCAGGGAATCGCAGATTTTTCCCATCGGAATGCAGTCAATGTTTCGGATATCGAAAAGGGCGTGGATGAAGGTGCCTTCCCCCACCGTGCTTTCGATGCCGAAGTCGCCGCCGCTCATTTCCGCGCTTTGCTTCAGCATGGGAATCCCCAACCCCACCTTGCGCGTGGTTCGCGTGGTGGTAAACGGATCGGCTACCCGGGAAAGGAACTCGGGCGTCATGCCGCAACCGTCGTCCCTTACGCTGAAGGTAAGGCCATCCTGTTCATCTATGGCAAAGGTAACCATTACCAGCGTTGCGCCTGCTTTGATGCTGTTCTGGGCGATATCCAGAACGTGCATGCTCAAATCACGCATAAGCTCAGGAAGCCTTGTACTTGGAAAGAATTTCGGGAATCTGGTCGGGCGTCAGACGGCCGTAGACCTCGTCGTTAATCATCATAACAGGAGCAAGGCCGCACGCGCCCAGGCAGCGGGTAGCCTGAACGGTAAACAAGCCGTCTTCCGTGGTATTTCCGGGCTCCACCTTGAGCTCGCTGCACAGCCGGTCCAGCACAGCCTGAGAGCCCTTGACATAGCACGCGGTACCCAGGCATACGCCGCAAACGTACTGCCCCTTGGGCTGTAGAGAAAACTGGGAATAGAACGTAGCAACGCCGTACACCTCGCTGAGCGTAACCCCCAAACCCTCTGCAATAATCTTCTGCACATCTTCGGAAACGCAGCCAAAGATGTTCTGCGCCTGTTGCAGCACAGGCATCAACGCGCCCTTTTCGTTTTTGTGCGCTTTGATGACTTCCGCCAGCTTTTCATAGTTTTCGTTATGATTGGACATGGCAGCCTAAGACCTCCTCCATTTATGTTACGGACCCCTTGTATGTCTCCAGACATACATAACATATATAGTTTATCATATAACCATGGGAAATGCACGTTTTTTCGACAGAAATTGTGAATTTTTTATTTATTGCTGTACTTTTTGCTTCAGATTAAGCAAAACCAGACAAAGTAAGTCTTTTCTAACTTTTCATTTTTTCGCTTTGACTGTTTTTCTTGTAGAAAAAAGCTACAAAAACGCCTTTCTTTTTGACAAGTGTATGACATTTTATTCATTTAAGCCGCATAAAAATCCTCATCAAAAAAGCGCCGCCCTGCCAGACAGAGCGGCGCCCAAAAGCTTATTTCTTTTTCCCGGTAATCAGGTTGTACAGGCTGTTGGTCAATTTGGTGGTAATATTGCGCGTGGCAGATGAAATGGCCGTATTCTTTACCCTGCCCAGCACGCTGTCATTTGCCCGGGCGCGTTCGGCGCGCTCCTCCCGCAGTTCATCGGCGCGCTGGCGGCGTTCTTCCGCAGCCCGTTCCTTTTCGGCCTTTTCAGCGGCCTTGGCGGCAGCGGCGGCTTCTTTTTCTGCCTTCGCTTTAGCAGCGGCGGCCGCCTTGGCTTCTTCCTCGGTCTGCACAGGCACGTATTGACCGATAGCGGGATTATAGGCCAGGGTCATCAGCTTTTGCACGTACATGCCGGTGGCCGGATCCTGTACCAGCACGTTTTGCTGAATGGTTTGAGGCTGAGCCGTTTGCTGCTGGGCGGCAAACGCCTGAGAGGCTGGCACAGACTGCTGCGCCGCTACCGGCTGTTGGGCCATAACCGGCTGCTGCACGGGCGCTGGCTGCTGCATAACCACGGGCTGCTGCGCCATAACCGTTTGCTGAACCGCAGCAGGCTGCTGCACCGGCACAGCGTTCATGGTGGAAATTTGCTGTGCCGCATAGCCGCCGGTGGTGGGATCATACACCATGAATACGGGTTGAGCCGGTTGCGGCGCAGCCTGCTGCACGGGAGCGGTTGCCTGAGCCATGTTGTTCATCGGATCGGGTACGTTGGTCATAGGAACTGATGCCTCCTTTGTCATCGCTGCGGCTTCCGCCACATCGGTATCGTCACAAGCGGCGCCGTCGTCAACGGCGGGCTCATATACGCCATAGAATGGGCTGGACTGAATGACGGCCTTGCGGGTTGCCTCATCAATCGCCCCCATAAAGCTTTGCGGCGGCAAAATGGTGGCCCGTTCCACCACGCCGGGCGCGCCGTTTTCATCCAGAAACGAGAGCAGGGCTTCGCCTGTACGCAGTTGGGTGATGACTTCCTCCGTATCGAAATCCGGGTTTATGCGGAAGGTTTGGGCGGCTACCTTTACGGCCTTCTGGTCCAGGGGCGTATAGGCGCGCAGGGCATGCTGCACCCGGTTGCCAAGTTGGCCCAGCACCGTCATGGGCACGTCGGTGGGGTTTTGCGTAATAAAGTAGACGCCGACGCCCTTGCTGCGAATCAGGCGCACAATCTGCTCGATTTTATCCATCAGCTGCCGGCTGCAATCGTCAAACAGCAAATGGGCCTCGTCAAAGAAAAACACCATCCGGGGCTTTTCCAAATCGCCTATTTCCGGTAGGGTTTCATACAACTCGCTCAGCATCCACAGCAGGAAGGTGGAATACATGCGCGGGTTCAAAAACAACTTGTCGCAGGCCAGAATATTGAGATAACCCCGGCCGTTTTCGGCACACTGCATCCAGTCCTGAAGGTTCAAAGCAGGCTGACCAAAAAAAAGGTCGCCTCCCTGATCCTCCAGCATGGCCACAGCCCGCTGAATCGCGCCGATGGACGCTTTGCTTACATTGCCGTATTCCAGGGTGTACTGGCTGGCGTTTTCCCCCACGTGCACCAGCATTGCCTTCAAATCCTGAAGGGTGACCAGCAGCAGGTTTCGGTTGTTGGCCACCCGAAACAAAATATTCAGCACGCCTTCCTGTGTTTCGTTCAGGCCAAGCATGCGGGCCAAGAGCAGCAGCCCCATTTCATGTACCGTGGTGCGAATAGGGTGGCCCTGCCGGCCGTACACATCCCAAAAAACCGTGGGATAGGTTTCCGGTTGGAAAGCAGGCGCTCCTGCCTTTTGCAACCGGTTCGCGATTTTTTCGTTGTTCTCGCCCGGCAGCACCATGCCGCTCAAATCGCCCTTGATATCGCCCAGAAATACGGGCACACCCAATTGAGAAAAGCCTTCGGCAATCAGCTTCAAGGTGACGGTTTTCCCCGTGCCGGTGGCCCCGGCAATCAAGCCATGACGATTAGCCATTTGCGGCAGTAAATAAACCGGCTGCCCCTGGTCGCTTGTACCCACCCAGATTTTCTTACCAGACAGCATCCTTATTCCTCCTTGCGGCAGATGAATTTATTTTACAACCTTTCAAGCTTATCCGTCAATATGCTTTCGGCTGTGAAAAGCGTTCGAAAAGCTCGGCAGGGGCTTGCGAACATAAAGAAGTCTATTCCTGCGAAAGATTTTCAAAGCCAACTTGGCCTGCCCCAAAAAACAAGACCAAAGGGGCGCGACTGGCTGGTTCCACCTGTGTTTTCGCAACAAGCGGAAACGCCGCCCCTTCCATCAGAAGGGGCGGCGCTTGAAAACGCAGCTTAGCGGGTAAGCAGAGTGGTTTCCGTTTCCTTGTCGAAGAAGTGCAGATGAGCGGTGTCGAAGGCGATCTTCACAGACTGGCCGGCACGGCTCTGGGTGCGGGGATTCACGCGGGCAACAATGTTCTCGTCCTTGCCGCTGGTGGACAGATACAGGTAGGTTTCAGAACCCATCAGCTCAGTCACTTCCACGTTGCACTCAATGGTGCTGGTGGGGTTGGCGGCAACCACTTCGGGATCATCGCTGATGTTCTCGGGACGGATACCCAAAATAACTTCCTTGCCAATGTAGTCTTCATCGGCAAACTTTGCCAGTTTGCTCTGGGGCACAACCACCTTGTTGGTGCCAAAGACGGCCACAACATCGTTGCCTTCCTTCTCCAGCTTCACGTTGAAGAAGTTCATCTGGGG
>CAKTUS010000021.1 GCA_934621485.1 uncultured Clostridia bacterium | reverse complement strand
GGATATTACGCGCCCAGTGCCAATGCGGACACGGTAACGGTGTCCGCGGACGGCGCTGTCAGCCCCAATCCGCTGGTATTTACGTATGAGAAGCAGCCGGCAGCACCTGCCCAGGGAACCTTGGTCATTGCCTATGTGGACAATGAAGGCGTGGAGGTTTATCCTCAGGAAACCCGCCAGATGGATGAGGGCACCTATGCCGCCAGCGATTTTGTCAGGGAAGCGCCGGAAGGCTACGACGCGCCTGTGGCCAGCTTCAACAGCGTAACCATTGCCGCCGACAGCACGGCAACCCTGACCTTTACCTACGCCAAGCAGAAGCTGGTAACCGCTACGGTTACCATTCAGTACCAGGATACGGACAAGAAGGAAATTGCGTCTTCGGAGACGATTGAACTGACGGTGGGCGAGAAACAGAACATTCTGGAATACCAGAAAAAGATAGACGGCTATGCCTTCCGGTCTGTTTCCAGCGAAACCGTTACCGTCGGCAAGGATGGAAAGGCCAATCCTGCCATTGTTACCTTTACTTATGAAAAGAACGCCACAACCGCCAGCCTGTACGTTCACTATGTCAATCAAATTGGCACCGACCTGGCGGAGGTGGAGGTGCGCCAGCTGGAGCCCGGCACGCATACCGTGTCGCCGGATAGTAGCCGCCTGCCCGCAGGCTATATGCTGTCCTCCAGCGCCCAGCCCGTGCAGGTTACTGTAGGAAGCGACTTGTCCATCACTCCCAACAGCGTTTCTTTCACCTGCTATGACGCCAGCGTTACCGCTCAGGTAACGGTGCAGTATTATGACATTACCAATAACCAGCTCATCACCTCAGAAACCCGCAGTCTGACGCCGGGCGTCCATACTATCAGCCCGGACGAAAGCCTGGTGAAGGCGCAGGGCACGTATACTCTGGTGGATACGCCCACCAATACCCAGGTGGAGGTGCGGGAAAACGGCACCGTGCTGCCGGACAGCGTTACCTTCTGGTATAAGCCCTCGCAGGAGCAGTCTTACATGGGTTATCTGTTGGTAACCCGGCAAACAGCGCTGCGCAAGGACGGCAGCGCCGGCAGCGAAGCCCTGCAAACCCTGGCGGTGAACACTGTGCTGTGGGCTCGCGGCCAGCGCGTGGTGGGCGCTGCCACCTGGCACAATGCACAGACCACCGACGGCAAGAACACCCTTGGCTGGGTAAACGACGCCGATGTGCGCCGCATCAGCCAGGCGGAGGCTGACGCTATTTTGGAAGAACAGCGCCAGCAGGAAAATCAGCCTACCCAGAATGTGGGCTACTACATTACCGTCATGGACAGCGTGCCTCTGCGCCAGTACGCCAACAGCTACGCATCCGCCAAATTCCTGGATAAGAATACCGTGGTGTATGTATACGGTCAGGTGTACGACGAAAACGGCTATGTGTGGCATAAGACCACCCACAGCGGCACCAGCGGCTATGTGCGCGACGGCCAGCTGCGCAAGCTGACCGACGCCGAGGTAGACCGCTACCGCCAGACAGGCAATCCGCTGCCCACAACGCCCTCCAATACGACGCAACCCACCTACAATCCCAACGCTGCATCCAGCTATGGCTATGTTACCAGCAGCGGCGTCAACTTCCGGACCACGCCCTCCATGCGCGGCGCGCGGATTAAGCAGCTGAACCGCTACGCCATGGCGCTGGTCATCGGCACCAAAGAGGTGGACGGCGTTACCTGGTACAATGTGAACTATTCCGGCACCGTCGGCTGGATTCACGGCGACTACTTCCACCAGATGAGCCTGACGGAGTTTAACAGCTTCATGGGCAGCAAGGAATACTATCAGGGCGTTACCAACAACGCTGCGAGCAATACCGGCAGCAGCGGGAATACCGGCAGCAGCACCAAGCCCGGCAGCGGCAATACCGGGTCGTCCACTCAGGGCAAGGTGGAATCGGTAGAGGATTGGAACGTAGGCACCTGGAAGAACACCGGCGTGACCAGCCAGACCAGCTACGCGCCCTTCAACCCCTACGCTACGCCATCGGCTACCGCCACGGCGGAGGCGCAGGCTACAGCCAGCCCCGAGCCCACTTCCACCTTTGTGATTGGCACCATGATTCCCATCAATTACGAGGATGAAACCAAGGAAACCCAAACCTCCTCCGTGCCCTGGGGCCTGATTGGCGGCGCGGTGGTGCTGCTGGGCGGCGCAGGCGGGGTGTATGCCTACGCTCTCAATCAGAATAAGCGCCGCAAGGCTGCGGCGGCTCGTGCGGCGGCCAGTCGGCGTACAGCGCCTGCAAACGGCGGAAACGGCAGCAGCCCGTCCAGCCCCTATGCCCGTCGCGCAGTGGCAGCGCCTCCCGCGAGCGGTACGCAGCAGCGCACGGCAAATCAACCGGGCGGAACCGCTGCTCCCTATAGCAATCAGAACCGGGTCAACCCCTATGGCACAACCTATGCCAATCCCTATAGCACCACAAACGTTCAGGGAATGAGCCGGCCCTCCACTCAGGCGCAAAACCCCTACGCGCCAACGAACGGTCAGAATAGCGCGCAGAGCGGCGGAACTTCCTATGGCGGCAGCGGCAACCCCTATGCAGCCCACAGCGCCCCCTCTTCCTCTGCGCAACCGGATCAGACGGGCACGAATCCCTATGCGCGGCCCATCTCCGCGGGCAGCGTTCAGCAGACGGACGCCGCCGACACGGCCCAACGGGCCCGCAGAAGCCGCATGCAGCGGTACCATGAGGCGGAGAACGAAAACGGAAAGTCCGAAAACCTGTAAAATTCCATGAAAAAGCGCCTATGCAACCGAAAGATTGCATAGGCGCTTTCGCCTGCCCAAAACCCATTCCGGGAATCGGCCGGATGGGCGTGGCACCTCTGACAGAAAGCGTATCGCCTGGCTGACCCGGGTTGGCAAAGGCAAGAGCTCCGTTTGCTGTGCGCAGCATAGGCGGCCGGTGCGGCTTCGGCTGTTTTGCATAACAAAGCCTGCCGTCCGGCAAACCGCCGGCAGCAGGCCAAAAGCGCTTTTGCTTGTGAAAAAGCAGAGGCGGCTGAAAGGACAAAACTTTCACAACGCTTGCCGTGCAGCGGCTGCAAGCGTTTCCCTTTGAGCCTTTTGCGCGATAAGCGTTTCTGGAAAACAGAGGGAGAACAGGCAGAGCTTGGCGCTCAAACACCGTATACGTCCACCTCGTCCCATAGAGCGTCGCCGGTTCCCAGACGCAAAAGGCTGTGGAAACCCGCTTGCCGAATCAGGGCCATGCCATCATCGAAGGCGTAGTCCAAATAACGAGCATCGTGGCAGTCGGAGGTGAGCGTTACGCGGCCGCCCATCTCCCGCCAGGCGCAAAGCAAATTCAGCGTGGGGTAGGGCGTTGGCAGGTAGCCGCGGGCCATGCCGCCGGTGTTCACCTCCAGCACGCCGCCGCAGGGATAGGCGGCTTCCAGAGCCGACAGGGCAATTTTCTGATAGGCGGGGTCGCTCTCCTGAAACAGGCCCAGCGTGGCGGCATGCTTGCGCAGCAGGTCAAAGTGCCCGATGATGGCGGGCCGGTCCCGCAGCAGCATATTCACTTCCAGCGTGTAATAGGCCCGGGCCGCGGCCAGACCGTCTCCGGCAAACTGCTGGTTCACATATTGCCCCAGCAGGTCCGCCGGGCCGTCCACCGCCACAAAAGCACCGCCAGGCTCGGCCGTCAGGTAGTGAGTGGAACCAATGATATAGTCCGACTGGTCATAGGCAGCCTTTCGCAAGCTTTCATCGGCCAGCGCGTCCAGTTCCAGCCCCACCCACAGGCGAGGCTGGCCTTCTACCGGGTGGGCCTGCAACCGGCGCAAGTCCCGAAAATAGGCAGCCTGACCATCCAGAGCCATGGAATAGGCTGGGTCAAACCCTTGATGGGCGTGACCGGAAAAACCCAGGCTGACAAAGCCAAGGGCAGCGGCGCGGGCCAACGTTTCCTCAATTGGGCTGCATCCATCGCAATAGGTGGTATGGGTGTGGGCGTTGCTAAGAAAGGGCATGCGTACTCATCTCCTGTCAGTATATGGGAAAAAGGAAGAACAAACAAACGCTTGGCCGCGCAGCGGCGCGGCCAAGCGGAAAACCACTTTGGTACGAAAACAGCCCTCTCAGGCTTCGGGTTCCAAAAGACCCAGGTTGCCATCCTTGCGCAGGTACAGCACGTTGGTGCGATCGGTTTCGGTATTCACAAACACGAAGAAATCGTGGCCCAGCAGTTCCATTTGCAAAATTGCGTCCTCCAGGCTCATGGGGCGAACCGGGAAGGTCTTGTGGCGCACAATCTGGGGCGCGCTTTCCTCCCAATGCTCCAGCGCCTTGGCGTCGTCGGAGCTGTATTCCAAATCCTGGGGCTTGAAGGCGTCGTCCCGCAGGCGCTTTTCCAGCTTGGTGCGGTGCTTGTGAATTTGCCGCTCCAAACGGGCCAGCGCTTGGTCGATGCTGATGTACAGGTTATCATCGTTGCTGGCCTCGGCCCGCAGCAGCACGCCTTCAAAGGGAACTGTCAATTCGCAGGTGCGGCGGTTGTTCTTTTCCCGGGTCAGACGCACGATGAACTCCGTATTGGGATTCAGGTAACGCTCCATTTTAGAAATCTTTTTGGTAACGCGCTCGGTGATGGCAGGGGTAACAACCATGTTTTTGGCCGTAATGGTAATCTTCATAGGAACAAACTCCTTTGCTCATTTTGTGTGGGTCTTCCCGCCAAATGGGAAGAGGGAAAGAACTGCGTGTGCCAAGGGAACCACGCTCCTTTCTAAAAATCGGCACGGCTGTGCGTACCTGCCGTTGCTGCTTTTCTCTATCCTGCTTTGCTTGCTTTTTTATTTCGACGCGCACAGGGCGGATTCCTTCATGCCGGAAGATGAACAAACTGTAAAAAAGCCGGAGGGACTGTCGAAAAACCACGGGCGGTATCGGAGGGCGGCAGCCCCCGATTTTCATTGCGAACCCGGCGGCGTACACGCCGGGTTCGGCAGTCTTGCGCAGCAAGGCTCAGGTTGCTGAAAAAGTGGAGGTGCAGGAGGCAGTGCCTCCTGCCGGGGTTTTAGGGGCGGAGTCCCTAAGCCTTATGCCGCAGCACTTTCCCCGTGAAACAGCGAAGCGCTGCTTCCAGGCGATGGCGGCCAATCAGGTTTTCAACAGCCTTGCGCAGCAAGGCTTTCCTTAACGCGCTTTGCCGCCCGGTAAGCCGCAGGAGAGTAGACAAAGCGTGCCTCTCGGCAGAAAAGCTGGCAGAATACTTTCGGCCAAACCGAAACTTCCCCCGCCTGACGGCCAAACCGGTGGATACAAATACAGTCAGAGGGCTGCGCCCCCTCTGACTGCTCCCCTTTATGCAGAAAAGGGTTTCGTCTTGTATCTCACGCTAATCACCGCAGTTTTTGGCGGCTTGTCTTTGATCCTTGCAAGAAAGCAAGAAGCATTCATTTACCCGTTCTGGCTGCTCCTGCTGTACCCAATGGCCTGCGCCGGGCACAAAAAAGCATCCTCTGAAATCTGTACAATTGTTTGCTTGCTTCTCAAGAAAGCCGGGAAGCTGATAAGGACACCAGTCGCCGCTTCCGGCGATGAACCAAACCGGAACATCAACCGTTCGTCCGGCAAACAATCGGGCCTGTCTGGCGTTTTCCCCTCCGATTCCCGTACGGTACCAGTTTAGACCACCCTGAAAGCCAGTTCGTTCCTATTCTTTTGCATACACATCCAGCTCTTTGTCGGTCAGCCATGAAATGGATGCATCATCCAGGGCTTCTGAATAGGGCATGACTGTCTCAGGCATCGTTTTATCTCGATCCATGATATAGTAAGTCGGCATTTTGGCAAATTCTTCAGCGCTCCAGCTCTTGAGCGGTTCAGGATGGTTTCCCTTCCAGTCGGCGCTTTTACTGTAAAAGTATCCTTTCAAAAATGCATGCATCCCCTGCGGCGGATGATCCATTTCTGCCGCAGCTTCTCTTGAGGCATAGTATAGCTGATAATGCTTTCTGGGCCGCTTCAATGTTTCCAGCTCGTGAAAGATCGGCAGGCTTTTGAGCGGAATTGAAATGACGTCTTCTCCCATTTTTTGCGGGGCGATTCCCAGAAAAGGGGCTCCCATGAATACGGCGGATTGAAAAAGATCCGGCCGTATCAGCGCTGCGAGAGAAGCCACCTGCACGCCGGAATCGTGGCCAACCACCATTTGTACTTTGCAGATATTCAAAACGGTTAGCAGACTGATCATATCCATGACCAGGTTCAGGTTGCCAAAGCTGCTCAGGTCAATATCATACCCGACGGCCCAGCCTGTGGTCTGGCCAAATCCCCTGAGATCCGGGGCAATTACATGATAGCCGTTTTCAGCAAGAGGGAGCATATTCTTGCGCCAGCTATAAGCCAATTCAGGGAAACCATGGAGGAGCAATATGCAGGGCGCTTCAGGCCGGTCAAATCCGGCTTCTAAAAAGTGTACCCGCAACCCGTTTGCACTGACATAGCGGGAGCGAATCCCCTCAAATAACGTTTCGGGTGTATAGACGTTGGGAAAATCCATTTCAATTGCTCCTTTCCTATCATGCCTGGCTGCTTCAGTGAATCTGCCGGTAAAGCCGTTGACGAAGCCCCAGGCGGGCAGTTTGCAGTTGCGGGTCGGCCGGGCGATACGATGACGGTAAGAGGGGATTTGGCCCTTTCATACTTTCGGCTTCTTTGAGAGAATGAATCCCGAATGGGCTGAAGCTTTCCCAACGATTCACTCGTTGCGGCTTCCATCTTTCTTTATTCCAACAGGCTTTGAATTTTTTCCGCAACGGCCATGCCCAGCCGGCGGTGGCTTTCCGTATCCAAGTGCACGCCGTCGATGGGGGAGGGCTGAGTAAAATCGGCGGCGTTCAGGAAGGCAAGCCCCAGTTCCCGGGCCACGGCCTCATAAAGCCTGCCGAAATGCCGGGATTCTTCATAATAGTGAAAAACTTTTTCCGGACAGTCTCGAGAAGCCAGAATCTGGTGGGCTTTGGGCGGAGCAATCAGCAGAATACGCGGGCCGTTTGGAAACACAGGAGAGCTTTCCTCCAAATGCTGGGCCAGACGGATATGTTTGCACAACAGCCGGGCGCCGTCCGCCGCGCCATGGGCGTTGGTCCAGCGCAGGTCGTTGGTGCCCAGCATCAAAACCACCAGATCCAGGGGCTTTTGGCTCATCAGGCATGGAAACAGATAATCCGCGCCGTTGCGGTAGGGGCTGACGCGGTTTTCGTAAACCGTAGTACGGCTGTTGAGCCCTTCCTCAAGCAGCAGATAGTTTTCTCCCAGCGCCTTTTGGGCCACACCGGTCCAGCGCACATCCGGCGCATAGCGCGCCCCGGTTCCGGGGGTATAGCCCCAGGTGTTGGAATCGCCATAGCAAAGAATACGATACATGGTTTGCGTTCCTTTCTGTTGTCGGCAGCGTTTCTTTCTCTGCTTTTGATGATAACGGCTGCAAAAGTCTTTGTCAATCCTATGTTTTGTCAAACGGCCGGCAGGAAAGTTGCGTGGTCAAAGCGAAACCATTATCAAAACATGTCGAAACACAGGAGGAATCCTTATGGTTCAGATTTCCATACCCTATGGCCGGAAGGCGCAAACGCTGCATGTGGAGGAAGAACGTTTGCAGGCGGTGCTCAGCCCGGCTCATGCCGGGCAGGCGATTGCCGACCAGACCGCCATTGTGCGTGAAGCGCTGGAAAAACCGATTGGCTCGCTCAGGCTGTGCCAACTGGCAAAAGAGAAAAAGCGCATTTTGCTCATCACCAGCGATCATACCCGTCCTGTGCCCAGCCGCATTACGCTGCCCCTTTACCTGGAGGAAATCCGGCGGGGCAACCCGCAGGCGGAAATCACCATTTTGATTGCGACAGGCATGCACCGGCCCACGACGCAGGCGGAGCTTCGTCAGAAAATGGGCGATGAAATCGTAGACCGGGAGCGGATTGTGGTGCACCGGGCCGAAGCGCAGGAGGAAATGGCCTGCTTTGGCACGCTGCCCTCCGGCGGCGAACTGTGGCTGAACAAGCTGGTAAAGGAAGCGGATTTGGTGATTTCCGAAGGCTTTGTGGAGCCGCATTTTTTCGCAGGCTTTTCCGGCGGGCGCAAGAGCATCCTGCCCGGCGTGGCCGCCCGCAAAACGGTGCTGTATAACCACAACGCCCAGTTTTTGCGCAGCAATCAGGCGCGCCAGGGCGTTTTGGAGGGCAATCCCATTCACCGGGACATGCTGTTTGCGGCTAAGGCGGCGGGGCTTTCCTTCATCCTCAATGTGCTTATCGACGCGCAGAAACGTGTGGTCGCCGCTTTTGCGGGCGATGTGGAGGCGGCGCACAAGGCCGGCTGCGACCTGTGCCTGCGCATGACCCGCGTGCAGCCGGTACAGGCCGATATTGTGGTTACGTCCAACGGCGGCTATCCGCTGGACCAAAATGTGTACCAGTCCGTAAAGGGCATGACGGCGGCGGAAGCCTGCGTGCGTCCGGGCGGAGCCATCGTAATGTGCGCAGCGCTGGGCGACGGCCATGGCGGAGAGGACTTCTACCGCTGGTTTGCCGACCGGCCGGATGCGGCCGCCGTGGCCCGCGACATTGAAAACGTGCCGCCCGAAGGCACCCGCATGGATCAGTGGGAAGCCCAGATTTTGGCCCGGGTGCTGCAAAAGGCGGAATGTTGGTTTGTAACCGGCCCGGAAAACCGAAGCCTGATCGAATCCATGCACATGCACTGGGCCCCGGATGTTAACGCGGCCCTCGCGCTGGCTTCGGAAAAGCTGGGGCCTCAGGCAACCGTTACCGTGATTCCAGACGGCGTAGGGGTAACCATTTGCCCATGACAGTCGTTCAAGCAGCGCCCTTCCGGCAGCCTTTTGGCCGGGAGGGCGCTGTTTCAATTTTTTGTTAACAAATGAGCGGCTTTTTCTTGCTAAAATGATTACGGATGTGTTACAATAATGATTGCACTCTGGAAATTGCGGGGGTGGAGACCATGGCGCAGGCTGATTCCTGCCGAAGGATGGAATTAACAATTCCTGCTGGGCGTGAATACGGGCTGGTGGCAGGGATGGCGCTGAGCGCCATGGGCGTGCTGGCAGGGCTGGACGTGGACCTGCTGGGCGATGTGCGCACGGTTGCCAGCGAGTGTTTGGATTGCCTGATTCATCAGGCCGGAAGGCCCCGTTTCATTTTGGTGGAGGCGGGCGTTCAGAACGGCCGCTTGCAGATGGCCTTTCGGGCGCAGGAGCGGCAGGGCGGCGGCCAGTCGGATACCCTGGCCTTGGAAATTACCCGTGGGGTACTGGAAACCCTGATGCCGGATGTACAGCTGCATCTGGATGCAGAGGGTGTGTACGCTATCGAATGTTCCATGCCCGTATAGCCGGAGGCCAGCATGAAGGACGAACATTTGACTCCCTTATGGGAACGCTATGGGCAAACCCGTGGCCGGCCGGAGCGGGATCAGCTGGTGGAAGCCTATTTGCCCCTGGCCTATGCCGTGGCGCAGAAGTTTGCCGGACGCGGCGTGGAGCGGGAGGATTTGGAGCAGGTGGCGGCCATGGCCCTTTTGAAGGCGGTGGAACGCTTTGAGCCGGATCGCGGCTTTCGCTTTGTTACCTATGCGGTGCCCACCATAACAGGAGATTTGCGCAATTACCTGCGGGATAAGGGTTCGCTGATGCGCCTTCCTCGGGATGGCCGCCAGCGACTGTACGCCCTCAGCCGGGAACAGCAGCGCTTTGAAAGCGAGCAGATGCGATCGCCCACGGCGGTGGAGCTGGCCCAACGGCTACAGACCACCGTGGAGGATGTGCTGATGCTGTTGAGCCTGCAAACGGCAGGCGACGCTGTGTCGCTGGATATGCCGGTAGGCGAAGACGGCGATACCCAATTGCAGGATTTGCTTGGCAGCGATGAGAAGGGTTATGAACGCTTTGAGGCGTCTTCCTGGATGGAGGCGCTGCTTCAGCAAGTAGGGGATATGGAGCGCCGGCTGCTGGAACTGCGCTATCAGGAGGGCCTGGGACAGCGAGACGTGGCCAAACGGCTTGGCGTGTCTCAAATGCAGGTTTCCCGCATGGAACGACGGGTACTGGCTCGGCTGAGAGCCATGGAAGCCGGTTGAGCTAAGTTGGCAGAGTAAGGAAGTGAGCGGATGCAGCCTGGACAGAATCAAAACCAAATGCCTCAGCAGCCCCCGTGGCAGCAGGCTGGCATGCAGCCGCCGTACAACCCCGTTCAGTGGCAGCAGCCCGGCTATACGGGCTATTCGCCCGAACAGATGCAGCAGATGTACCAGGGCATGACGCCCGAGCAGATGCAGCAGATGTACCAGGGCATGACGCCCGAACAGATGCAGCAGATGTACCAGGGCATGACGCCCGAACAGATGCAGTATGAGGCATGGATGCAGCAAATGCCGCCCATGCCTACGGCGCAGGTGCAGATGGAGCCTCCCAAGCACCGCCGGAAAAAGACAAAAAGCGGCAAACGGGGCGGCCACTGGTGGAAAACACTGCTGGCGCTGGCCGTTATCGGAGGAGCCACCTGGTTTTTTCTGAAAGATATGATTGGCACGCCTGCCGTCAGCACGGCGATTGTGGAAAGCGGCACCATGGGCGAAACCCATGCCGGCGATGCGCTGATTGTGCGAAACGAAACTTCCTACGATGAGGAAGGCGTGCAGAATATTGAATATGTGGCGCAGGAGGGCAGCGTGGTGTACCGCGGCGACGTCATCTGCTACGTGTATTCCACCGGCTTCAGCTCCAAGGAAATGACCACGCTGCAAGACTATCGCGACCAGATTAAAACCTATGAGCAAAACCTGCTGAAAAGCGAAACCGCTTACGATCAGAAAATGACCCGGCTGGAAAGCGACGTGCTGGAGCGCGGGTTGGAGGTACGCAGTTTGGTGCAGGGCGCTCGCGGAAACCTGATGAACCAGGAAAATATCCTGGAAACGGCCATTAAGCAGCGGCAAAGCTATTTTCGCAGCAAGTATTCCAGCGATATGCGACTGAACCGTCTCTTTGACGATGAGAATACCCAGCAGCAGCGCATCGACGGCTGGATTAAGCAAAAGGTGGCCACTCAGGAAAGCATCGTCAGCTTCTATACCGACGGCTTTGAGCAGGCGCTGTCGCCCAATTCTTACGAAACCTACACCCCCTCTCAGGTGCGCTCCATGATGCAGGGTGAAAAACCTTCCACCTCTGCCGCCAGCCGCGGCCGCACCGCCCTGTACCGCATGGTGAAGCAAAACAACTACGCTGTGCTGATGCTGGTGAAGGACAGTACCTGGAACCCGGTGGAGGGCACCACCTACAAGCTGGTGCTGGAACAGTTTTCCGATACGGTGGTGGATGCGCAATTGCTCAGCTTCACCCGTTCCGGCGGCGAGCTGCTGCTGCGCCTGGCCGTGATGGGCGATGTGACCGACGTGCTGTATATGCGCAACTGCACCGCACAGCTGGGCGAATATGTGGACTGCCTGATGGTGCCCCAAAGCGCGCTGTACAAGCGGGACGAAACCCAGGGCGTGGTGCTGATGAACGAGGATGGAAGCTCCTGGTTTGTGCCGGTAAGGGTGCTGCGTACCGAAGGCGGCAAGGCGTACGTATCTCCGGTACAGACCGGATCGCTCACCGAAGGGCAAACCGTACGCCTGTTTAAGTAAAGGATGGTGGGAAACATGGAAGAGAGCGGAAGCTGCTCGAAGCCGGCGCTGCTGGAGCAGCTGGAGATGGAAACGCTGCAAAAAAACGTGGCCCGGGTTCAAAAGACGCTGCTGGAAAACCGCTATCAGGACCAGCCCCCCGCCAAGCTGGTGGCTGTTACCAAAACCGTGGCGCCGCCCGTCATTAATCAGCTGAAAACTTTGCAGGTTCTGGATATTGCGGAGAACCGCGCTCAGGTAGCGCTGCCCAAATTGCCGGAAATTGACCCGGAATTTCATTTACACTGGATTGGGAGGTTGCAAACCAACAAAGTTAAATATATAATAGACCATGTATGTATGCTGCATACCCTCGACCGTATGACGCTGGCCCAGGAGGTGGAGCGCCGGGCGGGGGAAAAGGGCATTGTGCTGCCAACGCTGGTGCAGGTGAACATTTCGGGCGAACCTCAAAAGGGCGGGATGCCGCCGGAAGAGGTCCCTGCGTTTCTGCGCCAAATGCGGCAGTTTCCCAACATTCACATTCAGGGCCTGATGAGCATTATGCCGCTGAATGGAACGTCCGATGAGCTGACCGGGCTGTTTGAGGGCATGCGCCGGTTGTTTGACCGCATGCGGAGCGAGGCCATCGACGGTGTGGAAATGCGGGAGCTTTCCATGGGAATGTCTCACGATTATGCGCTTGCGGCCCGGGCAGGCGCTACCATGGTCAGAATCGGCACAGCGCTGTATCGAAGGGATGACACGTCCCTGCCAGGAGGTTCGTCAATTTGAGCATCTTTCGCAAGGTAGGAAACTGGCTGACGGAAAAAAGCGAACGCTTTATCCGGGGCGGAGCCGAGTATGATTCATATGATGAAGGAACCGGAGCGGAGTCCCAGACCGCTCCGGAAGGGGAGGAAAGCGCCCGCCAGCCTCTGGATCCCTTTGGCCATGGCGATGGCGAATACGGCGGGCGGGTGCCCTATCGCAGCCGGTACGACCTGGAACGCGAGGCCGCCGAAAAACAGCAGCGGGAGGCGCAGGCCGCTCAGCAGCAGGCTCAGGCGGCTCAGCAGCAACAGGCGGCCGCCTATCAGCAGCAGCAAGCCATGCAGCAGGCGGCCCAGATGCAGGCTGCCTATCAGCAGCAGGCTTATGCCCAGCCTGTCAACAACGTGGTGCCCTTTCCCGGCATGCAGCGGGGTCCGGACGGCTCGGTGTACTCCCATGTGGAGTATGTGGTGCTGCTTCGCAGCCGGAACGAATGTAAGGATGTCATTGCATACATAAAGGCCAACGCCTCCGTTTTTCTGAATATGGAGTTTATTGCCAGCGACAGCGAGCGTCAGCGCTGTGTTGATATGCTCAGCGGCGCGGCCTACACTCTGGGATGCGCGCTGAACAAGATTTCACCCCGCGGCATTTACCTGATTTCCGCGCCATCGGTGCGGGTGGTGCTGGATCCGGCCATGCAGAAGTTCGCTTCCGCGCCGGAAAGCCAGGGCTTTGTGCGTCAGCGCTACGAAAATGAAGCGTATGCCCAGCCTCAGCCCATGCAGCAGCCTGCCCAGCAGGAGACGCAAACCCAGCGGCCGGTCAGCGGCTTTTCCTCCGGCTCTCCTACCAGCCGGTTTCAGGCTCAAGGCCAGCAGCGCGTGCCCACCAGCTTTGGCAGCGTAATGGCCGGCAACGCTACGGGAATGTATCAGCCCATTCACCCCACAGGCCGTTATGCGGCCGTACGGCAATAGCTTAGGAGGAGAACGCCATGATTTCTGCCTTGCTGGGAATCGTTGTCTTTGCGCTGAAGGTGCTTAGCTGGGCGCTGCTCATTTATTGCGTCATGAGCTTTGTCATGCCCCAAAGCGACCTGTTTGTGAAGCTGTACCGTTATGTGGAACCGGTGCTCACGCCCATTCGCAACTTTCTGTTTCGCCTGTTCCCTGTTCTTGGTAGGCTGGCGGTGGACGTATCGCCGCTGGCTGTTTGGCTGGCGATTGAAGTGGCCATGACGCTGCTGAATCTGCTTCGCCGCGTACTATGATGAATGGCTCGGCGGAACTGGCTCAAGCGGCGCGCCGGTTAGAAGAATTAGCGCTGCGGTCGGCTCGGACAGGTTTTCCCTGCTTTTCGGCTTTTCTTTCTCCGGCAGAAGCGGAGTACGCCCTTGCCGCCGCCCGGAAAAGCAGCGTTTCTGTTGCTCTGGAGGGCGGTTATGAGGAGGCGGAGCGCCGCATGGCCCGTTTTTCTGCGGAGGAGGATGAAGCGCCGCCTTTTCCTATCACGGCCCTTGAGCTGACGTGGCCGCGTCAAACCGCGCCGGAGCATCGGGATATTTTGGGCAGCGTGATGGGCCTGGGGCTGAATCGTCAATGTGTGGGCGATATTGTGGTTCTGCCGGAGCAAGCTTATTTGTTTGCAGAAGAAAAAATGGCCGCTCATATTGCCCAAAGCCTGCTCAGCGCCGGGAGAGTGCATGTGCAAACCCGGCTGCTGTCCCAATGGCCCGCCATCCAGCCCCCGATGGGGACGGAGGTGCGCGACACGGTATCCAGCCTGAGACTGGACGCGGTGGTGGCCAGCGGTTTCCAGCTATCCCGCGGCAGTGCCGCGCAGCTTATTTCCGCAGGCTATGTCAAGCTGAAACACATTCCCAACCAACGGCCCGACGCCCGCGTACAGCAGGGCGATGCCATATCGGCCAGGGGCTACGGCCGCCTGACGGTAAGCGAGGTGGGCGCGCCCAATCGCAAGGGACGCCTGCCCCTGACCCTGATGAGCTACGGCGAACACAAAAAACGGTGAAGGAACCATTGAAAGGAGACTGACCATGGCTTTAACGATCGATGATATCTATGACAAAGAGTTTGCATTAAAGGGCGGCGGATACGACCGGGATGATGTGGACCAGTTCCTGGATGAAATTTGCGATGAAATGACCAGCATGCAGGACCACATCGATCAGCTGGAAAACGATTTGAAGCAAGCCCGGGCGGACGCTCAGACGGCTAAGGAAGCTGTGAAGCCCGCTCCCCAGCCGGTGGAAAAAGCGCCCGAACCCATTGCTCACACCAGCCAAACCCTGGAGGGAATTTTGCTCAGCGCGCAAAAGCTGGCGGACGAGGCTGTGGAAAACGCCAAAACCAAGGCCGACACCATTGTGAAGGAAGCTCAGGAGAAGGCCAGCCAAATCGTGGACGACGCGCAGCTGGAAAAGGAAACCCTGTCTAAGGAATTGAACGCTCTGCGTAAAAACGCCGCCGACTGCAAGAAGGGCTTGCTGGACGTGGTGAACAAGTATAAGGATATGCTGGAGAAGGATCAGGCCTTCCAGAAATAATGGATGAAAAATGACAGCGGGAACAAGTCTTGTCAAAGACTTGTTCCCGCTGTTTAGATCGCCGGAAAAGAGCGCTTTGCCGACTCGTCTGCGAACCTTGCGCGGCAAGGCTTCAGGTTGCTGGAAAAGTGGAGGTGCAGGAGGCACTGCCTCCTGCCGGGGTTTTAGGGGCGGAGCCCCTAAGCCTTATGCACAGCATGTTCCCCGGGAACCAGAAAGCGCTGCTTCCAGGAGATGGCGGCCAATCAGTTTTTTCGACAGTCTGGCCTTGCGCAGCGAGGCTTCCAAACCCGACGTACACGCCCCCGGGTTGGGAACGAAAACTGGAGGCCGCGTCCCTAGCGGATTCCGCAACCGCTCAAAGTGTTGTAACAGGATTGGAGCGATGCAGCGTTCAATCGGAGGAAACCTGCCGAAGCCCCGGCGTTTCGCCCCCCGGCTGCGAGGTACGAAACGCCTTTGCGGTTGGGTTTGCTGGGCGCCCGATTCCCTCCGGCACCTGCCACAACCTGAGCCGGAGAAAAACAACGCGCTTCCGGCGGATGAAACGACCGCCTGCAACGGACAGCCGTCAACCGTAGCGAGAATTTGATTTGGCAATGCTCAAAACGATAATGGGCCCTGCGCCGCAGCAGCCCGTCAATCCATCATGCGCTTTTCATTCAAAAAGCCCGCCTTGGCGGCGAGCTTTTTGGATAATCCAGGCGGCTGCCCTTTTGAGACGGCCGCCCGGAAAGAAACGGAGAAAGCTTAGAACTTGGTGCCGTACAGGTCGGTCACGAAGGTCCAGAAAGCATCTCGGTCGATGTTGAAGATGATTTCCACATTCTTGGACTCATAGGGGCCGTTGCCGCTCTTCCAGGTGGTGGCGTTGGCGTAGCTGTAGCCGGTACGGTTGCAGTCGATGGCCAGGTCGCGGGCTTCAGATTCGGTAATCAGGTCGGGGCACAGGAAGATGCCGGCGGTGATGGCGTCCCAGCAATAACCGGTCTTGGTGGGGTTCTCCAGGTAGGTGGGGTACTTGCGGTCGATAAATACCTGAGTGATGGGGGTGTTGTTCTTTTCGTTCATCATGTCGAATACGTCTTTGGCCAGCAGCACCTTGTGAGCGATGTCGTGGGGCACCACAATCTGGTAGGGGAAGTCGTTATTCAAGCAAATCTGAACGGATTCGGGATCGTAGAACCAGTTAAACTCGCCGCAGGCGTTGCCGTTGCCGGGCACGTCGATAGCGCCGCCCATGTAGATGATGCCGGCGGTATTCTCTGCGAAGGTGGGATCCATCATGCAGGCCAGCGCCACGTTGGTGCAAGCGCCGATGGCGAAGATGGTTACCTGACCGGGATACTTGTGTACCTGCTCGATCATGAAATCCACGGCGTGCTGCTCCTGCGCCTCAGTTTTGGAGTAGCCCCAGGATTCGTCCACCAGTTCGCCCAGCTCGTGATACTGCTGAGGAGAAACGTACTTGTCCAGCTTCGTGTAAGCGCCGGTCCACTGGAAACCGCCGGTCACAGGCTGGTCTTTGGCCAGATCACGGAAGCCCATGATGGGTACGTCGGTGCCGATATAAACGGGAATGTCGGTGCGCTCAGCCGCTTCCAGCTGGTTCAGAATGGCGTTTACGCCCACGGCGCACATGGTGTTGCCGCCAACGGAGGTTACGCCCAGTAAGTCAATCCAGCCGGCTGCGTCGGCCTGGGCCAGAATGTACATGCAGTACGCATCGTCGCCCAGGTAGCCCATATCGCAGTCCAAAATCACCTTGTTTTCTTCCGCGGTGGTAGCAATGTCAAAATCGCTCAGCTCGGCCAGGGCACAGGTGGCGCTCATCATCATTACAATGGTCAGAACGATGGCTAAGAACTTTTTCATGTTTTTTCTCCTTTTCTTTGTTTAGACGAAGCGAGGGGAAAAGCAAGGCGTTACGGATGGAAGCAGAACGCGCCGTCCGTCAGCTCCAGGTCCTGGATCATACCGGGACGTACATCACCCACATAGCGCTCGATGGGATGAATCATGATGCGGAACGTACCCTGGATGCAGCCTTCCTTGGCCGGCTGCTCCAGCAGCACCTCGCTGTCCACGTCCTGAGAGGTGGACTTCTTTACCTGATAATAGCCGGCGGTGGCGCTGTCGGAGCTGATTAGCTCCAGGGACTGAATGGCGTTCACCGTCATGGCGGTTCCCACTTCCAGCTTCTTGTTGAACACAATGTTCATGGTGTACAGGTCGGAAGCAAAGCTATGGGTGAGGGTGGACATGCTCTTGGTGGAACCGGTGTAGGCAAACTCCACCTGCTGCCCCTGAATGGTACAGTGCAGCCAGCCTGCGCCGGCTTCCGGCTCCATGTCATGCGCATCCTCGGCACAGGCCAGAACGCCGGTGGTCATGAGAAGCAGCAGGGCCAATACAAGACCAAATACTCTTTTCATGGCTGAATCCTCCTAAAGAAATGAACAGGGGGGTGATTGAAGGGCGAGGCGCTTCCGATTTGCTTCCAATCCGCAAATCGGAGGCGGAAAGGCATACAAGGTCGCTTGGAAGTCTCTGAAGAATCAAGGGTTTGGATTAGAATTCCGTGCTGAGCAGCTCGGCTACGAAGTTCCAATAGGCTTCTCCGTCCACATCGTACACAACGGTGCACAGGGTGGAGGAATCGGGGCCCGTGCCTTCCTTCCAGGCAACCGATTCGCCGTAGGCATAGCCCAGATCGGTTACCATGGCGATGTCGCGCTGATCCGTTACGGTGATGAAGTCGGGCACCAGGAAGATGCCGGGCACCTGAGCATCCCACAGGCTCTGCTTACGATCGGGCTCCTGCTCGAAGCGGGGATAAGCGTATTCCTTAATCAGCTTGGTGTAAACCGTCTCGTTCCGGCCCAGAATGTTGTCCATGATTTCCTTGGTCAGCTTCTGGTGGTAGGAAATGTCGTGGGGAATGACAACCTGCACAGGGAAGTTGGCTTCCAGGCAGATGGCCACGGATTCGGGGTCGTAGTACCAGTTACGCTCGGCACAGGGGGTGTCGTTACCGGGCACGTCGATAGCGCCGCCCATGTAGTAGATGCCGGCGGTGTTCTCGGCAAAGGTGGGATCCTCCATGATGGCCATGGCCACGTTGGTGCAGGCGCCGATGGCCATAATGGTTACCTGACCGGGATACTTGTGTACCTGCTCAATCATGAATTCCCAAGCCTTTTGCTCAATGGGCTTCAGAGAACTGTAGCCCCAGGTTTCATCCTTCAGTTCGCCCAGGTTGTCATAGGAGATGGTGCTGCCGAACTTGCGCACATTTGCCATACAGCGAATTTCCTTCAGGCCGTTGGCGGCCATCTGCGCTTCGGTTTTCAGCCCCATGATGGGAATATCGGTGCCCATGGCTACGGGAATATCGCTGCGGCCAAGCGCTTCCAGCTGGTTGAGAATTGCGGTGGTGCCCTGGGCGATGGTGGTGTTGGCGCCTACGGAAGTGAGACCCAGCAGATCCAGGTAGCCGGCTTTGTCAGCCTGGAGCAGGATCATCATGGCGTAGGTATCGTCGCCAAAGTAGCCCATGTCCGTGTCCAGAATCACCTTGTGGGTTTCGGCTTTGGTTACGATGTTGTAGTCCGCCATATCCGCCAACGCGGGTATGGCAGATAACAGCAGCAGAATCGTCATGAGAAGTGCCAGCAGTTTTTTCATTTTGGTTTTCTCCTTTCCTTGTCTGGTCCATGGGGAGCAGGGTGACAATGAGAAAGCCTTTGTTTCCAAACGGCCTCTTAAAGAAAGCCCGAACGTGCGCCGCCACCGCGCATCGGAGATTACCGCGCAATCAGGCTTTCTAAGATTCTGGGAAGGCGGTTAAAAATCCGTACCGATCATATCGGCCATGAATTGCCAGTAGGTATCGCCGTCCACATCATACACAATGGTGCAGGCAGCGGAACCGGCCGGGCCTTTTCCTTCCGCCCAGGCAACGGATTCGCCATAGGTATAGCCCATTTCGGTAACGATGGCCACGTCGCGCACATCCGTTTTGGTAATGAAGCTGGGGCACAGAAAGATGCCGGGCACCTGCGCATCCCATAAGGATTCCTGATAATCCGGATTGTTTTCAAACCGTTTGGCAAACGCGTTTTCCCGAATCATTCGGGTAAGCGCGTTATCTCCGGCATCCATGATCAGGTTGATGCGGTCGTAGGTAAGCTTCTGATTTTTGGAAATATCGTTGGGCACAATCACCTGAAGCGGCCAATTGGCCCGCAGGCATACGTCCACGGCTTCCGGGTCGTAATACCAGTTGCGCTCGGCGCAGGGAGTATCGTTGCCGGGCACGTCGATGGAGCCGCCCATGTAGTAGATGCCGGCGGTGGTTTCGGCAAAGGTGGGGTCGTTCAGAATAGCCATGGCTACATTGGTGCAGGCGCCTACCGCCATAATGGTCACCTGTCCCGGATACTGATGCACCTGCTCAATCATGAACTCCCAGGCGGTTTCTTCCACCGGCTTCAGGGAACTGTAGCCCCAAGAATAGGATTCGATTTCGCCCAGATTGTCCCAGGAAATGCTGTCGCCATACGCAAGCACCTGCTTCATGCAGTTGATGCGGGTGAGGCCGTTGGCTTCGATGGTAGCGTCGTCTTTTAACCCGGCCAAAGGAATGTCCGTACCGATGGCCACGGGAATATCGCCGCGCCCGGCGGCTTCCAGCATGTTCAGATTGGCATTGGTGGATTCGGCTACGGTGACGTTGGCCGCTGCCGAGGTAACGCCCAGCAGATCCAGATAGCCGGCTTTATCCGCCTGCAACAGCAAAAGCAGGGCAAAAGAGTCGTCGCCGAACCAGTCGGTTTCGTTGTCTGTATCATAGATTACTTTGTGCGTTTCGGCTTTGGTGACAATGGGGTAATCGCCGACCTCCGCTAGGCCCGGAAGCGCTGCAAGAAGCAACAGGACAGTACACAGAAAAGCAAGTGTCTTTTTCATGCCGGAAAACTCCTTTCCATGTCAAAAAGGGTACAGCAAATAAGCGTCAACAGTTGAAACGCGTGGAAACGAACCAGGAGGATGTTTTTCTCTTTTGAAGCCAGGCGACCTTTGATTTGGAACGCTTGCCTCCTTTTCGTCAAATCCAAAGGATCGCGCAGCCGGTGAAGCTATTGCTGGTCTCTGGGCGCACCCACGCTGGCACGCACAATCAGCTCGTGGCGAACAATCACGTCTCTGGCGGGGCCTGTGACCGTGCCCTCAATTCGTTCAAACAGCATGCGAACGCCCTCCCGGGCAAACACGTTGCTGTCGTTGGATACGCTGGTCAGGCTTGGATTAGAGGTGCGGGCATAGGGAATATCGTCCATGCCGGTTACGGAAATCTGGTCCGGAATCCGAATCCTCCGCTCCTGCATGGCGGACAGAAGGCCCAGGGCAATTTCGTCGTTGGCGCAGCAAATGGCAGTGGGCAGGGGGGAAAGCCTGGCAAAGTACCGCCCGGCTTCATAGCCGTCGTATTGGGAAAAACCGGATTCGTACAGGTACTCCTTTGCGACGGGCAGCCCGGCCTCCCGCATGGCTTTTTCATAGCCCTGTCGGCGGCTTTTGCCAATCATGGTACCGGGAGTTCCGCCTGCAAAGCCGATTTGCCGGTGCCCCAGCGCAATCAGGTGCCGGGCGGCCAGGTAGCAGCCCATGGAGCCATGCACGTGCACGGTGTCAAAGGGATATTTGGAGTGGGCGTTGAGCGCTACCACTGGAATGGCGGTTTCCAGCAGGCTTTTGATAACGGGCTGCTGAATATCGATAGAGGCCAATAGGATGCCGCTGGCATACATTTGCTTGGCCAGGGCGATGGAATCGTTTTCGTGCCGGCTTTCATTCGAGTCGAACAGCACCATGCGGTAACCCCGTTCGCTCAGCATATGCTGCACGGTTTTGGACATTTGAGAATAAAAGGGGTTGCAAATATCCGGCACCACCAGCAAAATGATTTTTCCCGTGCGGTTGCGCAGCGACTGGGCGGCAATGCTGGGCGTGTAGTGCAGCCGCTCCACGGCCTGACGAATGGCGCTGGCGGTGTTTTGGTCCACATGGCTGGATTGGTTCAGATAACGAGAGACGGTGGTGGTGGAAACGTTTGCTTCCCGGGCGACATCCCGAATGGTTGGCTGCCGGGAGGCGGGGCAGGCGGCTTTTTCCTGCTGCATTTTGACCATCACGCCCTTCTTTGGTTATAGCACCGATGGGTGAAAAGCAATTTGACAGCGCTTTTGGGTGATAACGCCTTCCCGCTCCAGCTCCTTGAGCAGCCGGGAAATCACCTCCCGCGAGGTGCCGAAAACATCGGCCAGGTCGCTGTGAGTCATGTTCAGTTCCCGGCGGCCTTCGTCGCTTCGGTTGGACAAATATTTTTCAAGACGCACCTTCAGGGAAGAAAACTGGGTTTCTCCAATCAAATAAACCATTTGTGAAAGCTGCTCGCGCATGTTCTGGTAACAGAAAGCGTTAAAACGCTGGTTGCGGCATTTCAGCGTATCCACGGTTTCCGCGTCCGCCAAATAGATCAGCGTGTTCGGCGCAATATCCACCGACAGTTCATACTCGCAGCCTTCCGGCGAAAGAGACATAATGCCGTAAGCGCCGGCAGGCAGGCTCGTCAGTTCGCACCGATGGCCGCTGAGACTGTCGATACGGATGCAGGCGCTGCCGCTGCCCATGACATACAAGGCGCCCGGGGCGGCAAATTCCTCCAATGTTTTGGATTGGGGCCTGGAAAAAGACTTCATCAGAAAACCGCTGCGAAGCAGCTGCAATTCAGAGGCTGACAAAACGTCATAAAACGAGCAGGCAGACAGACATTCATCCAGCCGATCCAACCTTCTTTCCACGATGGTTTCCCTCCCGAAATCACCTGTAAAGCTCAGCTATGCGGACAGTCTTTGAATATGGTAACGTTTCCCTTCATTCACAGTATACGCAGTCGGAATATTTTTTCTGTGATACTTATCACGATATCAAGGATTTTTTTGTGCAGTTTGTTCAAAAAGAACATCGACAGGAAACAAAAACCAAGGTGAAAAAGGCTTTGCGCCAGGTATTGCAGCGCTTTTGAAACGGAAAAAAGCGGGCAAAGATGTGCAAACCTCTGTGAACGCCGCTGTATGAAAACGTTTTCCCCCATGCGCCAGGCAGTGTCAGGGGCGGAGCGGTCGGCAGCACAGCACCTGCATATGAAGGGTGATTTGCTTTAGCGCAATGGCCTCCAGTGCCTCTGCGGGCACGGAAAAGGTCATGGGCGTCATGCGCAAAAAGGCCCGTGCCTGGTCCGGCGTTAGCGGGCTTGTGCTTCGAATGTCCTGCAGGCTCAAAATATCGGCATGCTCCTCCAGATGACGGATCACCCGTTGGTCGTTATACGCTGCGCCGCTGCGCAAAAACGGGGCTACGGCGTCGCGGATTTCCCGCAAATAATCCTGACCGGGCGCCACCTTAATCAGCAGGCCATCGGGAGCCAGCACCCTGGCAAACTCGGCGTAATCGGCCGGCGTCAGCACATCCAGCACAACGTCCGCGCCGCCGTCTGCGATGGGCAGATGCTTCAAATCCGCCACCAGCCAGGCTGCGCCAGGAAACTGCCGTGCCGCGGCGGTAATGGCGTCGCGACTGATGTCCAGGCCCAAAACCTGCGCCAGGGGGAAGCGCCGTGCGATGCTTCGGGCATAAAAGCCTTCGCCGCAGCCCACGTCTGCCAGAGAAAAGGGCTGTGACCCAAAACGAACCTGTAGCGCCCGGCTCACGGCCTCCACCACGGGGGCATAAAAACCGGCTTCCAAAATAGCGGACCGGCTTTCAAATAAAGCGGCGTCATATTTTTCGGTTTCCTGGCTATGGCCCGGAGCCAGGTTCACATAGCCGCGGCGGCTCAAATCAAAGCAGTGGCCGTTTGAGCATACCAAACTTTGCTCGGTCAGCGAAAACGGCCGGCGGCAGCGCGGACAGCACAGAGAGGGCAGCAAAGGCTGCAATTGCCGGGCCAATTGGGCAGGTTTCATAGCGCACGCCTTTCTTGTTTGCAAAATTCTTTTCTCGTTATCATTCGACAGGCGGCGTCCTTCTCCCTGCAAAGGCCTGCGCAAAGTGCATGTTTCGTGTCTGATTGGGCCGCATTTGCAAATTATTTCACAAACTTTTCTGGTTTCTATTGCAAAAGTTGGTGCTTTTTTGGTACAATAGCTGTTGGGAAACTACTATTTTTAGGGAGGTACCACGTAATGGTTAAAGTTGCGATTAACGGTTTTGGACGTATCGGCCGTCTGGCTTTCCGCCAGATGTTCGGCGCTGAGGGCTATGAAGTGGTCGCTATCAACGACCTGACCAGCCCCGCCATGCTGGCCCATCTGCTGAAGTACGATACCGCTCAGGGCTCCTATTGCGGCCATATCGGTGAAAACCTGCACACTGTGGAAGCCACTGAGGATTCCATCATTGTGGATGGCAAGGAAATCAAAATCTACGCCGAGAAGGACGCCGCCAACTGCCCCTGGGGCAAGCTGGATGTGGACGTTGTGCTGGAGTGCACTGGCTTCTATTGCAGCAAGGAAAAGAGCGAAGCTCACCTGAAGGCTGGCGCCAAGAAGGTTGTTATCTCTGCTCCCGCCGGCAAGGATCTGCCCACCATCGTGTACAGCGTAAACGAGAAGACCTTGACCAAGGAAGACAAGATCATTTCCGCCGCTTCCTGCACCACCAACTGCCTGGCTCCCATGACCAAGGCTCTGAACGATGTGTATCCCATCGTGAGCGGCATCATGACCACCGTGCACGCCTACACCGGCGACCAGATGATCCTGGACGGCCCCCATCGCAAGGGCGATCTGCGCCGTGCCCGCGCCGGCGCTCAGAACATCGTGCCCAACTCCACCGGCGCTGCCAAGGCCATCGGTCTGGTTATCCCCGAGCTGAACGGCAAGCTGATCGGCTCCGCCCAGCGTGTGCCCGTGTGCACCGGCTCCACCACCATCCTGGTGGCTGTGGTGAAGGGCAAGGACGTGACCGTTGATTCCATCAACGCCGCTATGAAGGCCCAGGCTTCCGCCAGCTTCGGCTACAACACCGAGCCCATCGTTTCCTCCGACGTAATCGGCATGAAGTATGGCTCCCTGTTTGACGCCACCCAGACCATGGTTGCCAAGATCGACGACGACACCTATCAGGTGCAGGTTGTGTCCTGGTACGACAACGAGAACAGCTACACCAGCCAGATGGTTCGCACCATCAAGTACTTCGCCGAGCTGGGCTGATTGCGCGGTAAGGATTTGAAGTACCATGGCTGATGGAAAGCGTTCCGTCAGGTAGGCAAAATGCAAAAATAGAACCGTAGGCGCGTA
This sequence comes from uncultured Clostridia bacterium, assembly GCA_934621485.1. Classification (GTDB taxonomy): domain Bacteria; phylum Bacillota; class Clostridia; order Christensenellales; family Aristaeellaceae; genus Limiplasma. Next base: position 11,280 of record CAKTUS010000021.1, on the reverse strand, counting down.
GGCTTGCGCACTTGCGGCTACGATAGGCGTTTTCCCCCTTCTTCCAAACCAAATGGGACGGAAGAAGGGGGTTTTTGCGTACAGATTTCAGGAAAAAAGGATGGGGGAATCCTGGCGGGCTTCTATTGATTTGCATACCAGTTTATGATATGCTGATAAAAAAAGACAGATCCTTCCACTAGCAGTGCAATGGAAGGCATGAAGGTGGGCTGACGGATGCAGAAGAAATGGATGTTTGTTTTGGCGCTTTGCCTGATGCTGTTGGGTGTGCAGGCGGCGATGGCAGAGGAGTGGCAGATACAGACGGTTGACGCCGCCGATCGGATTCAGCTGTGCGATTTGCCGGGCTTAGTAGCCAACGTTACCGGACAAAACGGCAGCTTTACCCTGACCGTGGATAAGGAAAAAACGGATTGGTCCAAGGTAATTACTTTTGGCGCTACATCGGACGATATGGGTCTGCTGTATAATATTGCGCCGCCTGCGGGAGCGGAAACAAAAGTGTTGGTATTCGGCAGCGATATGACGGATGAGCAGTTGCTTGCCGACCTCAAGTTCCTGGCGGAAGATGCAAAGGCCGAGCATAAGCCTGCAAAAGGGTCTGAGAGCGGCGATTTTTGGATCAATTACCGGCATTATGTGGAGGCCCAAAAGCTGCTGACCTTTTATGAGCCTTATACCATGAAGGTGGCCGTTCTTTGGTACGCTTCCAACAGAAAGCCCATGTATGCGGAAAAGATGAATTTGCGCCTGAACTTTACTACGCCGGGCAGCGTGAATGTGGAACCCCTAACCATTCCTGCTGAATGGGTTCAAGAGCAGGATGAAACGGAAAGGCGAGGGGGCATTGAAAGACAGGAGGAAAATGGGAAGGTTACATATCAACTAGATAAAAATATCGTTTTAGAAGTTGGCGGCACTTACCTTCAAACGCAAATTCAGGTGCCGAAAGGAACAGTTCAGGTCAAAGGCTTGGATGAGTCTGGCAATACCTGTATCAATTCTTCCCCTGACCAAAAATGGTTTGATTATGCTCCGGACGAGTCCGCTTTCACCATATATATATTCCACATAAAAAGGGAATTTACGTATACGGAGGTATCTCCAGCGTTCGCGCGTCCTATCAGTTTTTGGATAAAGATGGGAAAATCCTGGACGGCAGCGGCAAGATGGATATTTACCGCATCTGTACAAACGACAGCAGAATCTGTCTAAGCTATTTGGATGACACAACGTGGCAGCCCATTCCCAGGGACCGCTTTACTTATGACATAGAACGGGACGGTGACAAACTGGAGATCATCTATCAGGATGGATTGGCTCATATTCAAACCGCGCAAATGGGCAATGTAAGCGAGGTGGACGCCCGCCTGCTGCCGAAGGCGCAAAAGCATTATCAAGTAAAAGCTTATGAGGGAGCTGCCTATTATCAGTTCTATTGCTTTGGCACGCCGGATGCATTTTCCGAGGCCGCTGCGAAAAACAATCAAACAGAATTCGAAATGGGGTTTGCGGGAGAAGCATTTGTTCCTGTCAACGGCGGCACGATAGAGCTGCTTGTCAATGGAAACAACAATGTCTTCTGGCAAATCAGCAAATCTCAAAACCAGGTGGACATGTTTACCGTTGCGGCGGAAACCCTGACGGGTCGGGCTACGCTGTGCGCTATTCGCTGGTATAAGCAAGACAGAAGCGTGTTGAAGACCGAATGGTTTGCCGAAAATGCGGATGAAATTGTGCTGCTTCCCAACACCTATACCTATGAGGACCCGGGCCAGATTCCCGGCAAACTGGACGGCCCGGCGGTGATTGACGGCGGCAGCCGTGGCTGGAAGCTGCATGCTGAATACCGCCCCCAGGCGGGCAGCCATTCCTATGTGATCGATCTGGAACTGCGTGACAATGAGAACAATCCCGTTAAAAACTTTGACGAGATTGCCGGGAAGGACGGAATTGAGTTTTTCCTGCCCTATCCCCAGGGACTTTCTTTTGGAATGGCGTTTACCTACAAGATTACCCATTATTTTGACGTGAATTTGCTGAACAGCGAAGCCGTGGCGGAGATGACTGCAGAAAAAGAGGGAATCCGCTTTCGGGTAAAGAGCCTGAGTCCCATCGAGCTTAGCTGGCAGGAAAACGAGCAGCCGGAGCCTGCGCCTGGCCCGGCGCCGAAAACCGGCGACAGCGTTCCGCTCGTATTATGGTTCAGCCTGTGTGTTGCCAGCCTGGCCGCTGTTGTCTTTATCATTTTCAAAAAGCAAAAAGCCTGATGGAAGAATAGAATTTTGATAATCAGGAGTATCATCCGAAACCTGGAGGCGGAGAACAAGTTGAATTGTTCAGCCACCCTCTTGAATAGCTCGGAAAAGAACGGCGGATTCTATCCTTTTATCTCGGATGATAAAATCAGGTTCAGAAAGAATTTGTCCGCGTATTGTCCGTATTTGTCATAAACGTTTTTTGTAGTGATTGCTATGCTCGATTCGCCCGTCTGTAATTATCACAGCGCTACCGACAATACCCTCCTGATCATGCACGCCGCTTTTCCCCGCTTCCTTGGCGCTGCTTTGGAGTATATCACGTTTTTGGGCAGCGGGCAACGCTTTCGCCCCCATATTCAGCTGGCTGCGGCAGTTGACAACCTCTTTAGCGGGGCCGCCGGGGTCGTCAGAGTACAAAAAGCCGTTGACAAAGGGCTTATAAAGTTCTTCTTCCGCGCCGTTCAGCTGGGCGTGGGCGCGGTTGCCCATGCGGGCACTCCGCTTCTTTTTTCAGCGGAACGTTTCTTTCGAACGGCCGAAGTATTTACTCATTCGACTCAATGTTTTCAAAAAAGTCGTTTTTGCCGGTATCAGGCCCCACCAGAGTACGGTATAAGCCAAATTGCTTGGAATCATAGGGGCCTTCGTTGTACACGGTATATTTGGTGTGCTGCTGGGACAGGTGGCAGGCAAACCCCTCCTGGGCCACCTCCAATGCGGTTTTGCCGCCGAAATGGCTTAGCGGCGTGCTCCAGTCCATGGTGACGGTGTTTTCCGGGTAGAGGTGCAGGTAGGCTTTGGGCACATCCCACAGGCCGTAGGCTTCGGCGCTGGCTGGGTCGACTTTCGGGTTGGCCGATTTGTCCAGCGCGTTGCGTACAACGTCGGCGCAAATCTTGTGTACGCCATGCCCATATTCGCCATGAATGTCCTGGGTAACCACAACCTCCGGCTTGTAATGGCGGAACAACTCAATCATGTACTGCTGCGTTTTTTTCTTGCCCAAGCGCTTGTAGGCAGTTTCCATGTTAGTGGTATAGCGGTCATGAAAGCGGCCGATGAGCGGATAACTGCGCTGGCCTACGGTCCACAGGCCGTCCAAAAGCTCGGTGCGGCGCTCCGCGCTGCTTTCGGTGATGTAGGCCACCAGCACCCGCTTGCCGCGCTCCGCGCCATAATAGGGAATGGTTCCGCCCAGAAAAACATACTCGTCATCCGGGTGCGCCACCACCACCAGCAGGTCTGCCTTTTCAAAGGTGGGTTCCCAGCGCTGCACCCAGTCGGGACAATCCCCGGCGCTGAGCACATTCAACTCGTGAATCATCAGCTTGTTTTGATGCCGCTGATTGGCCGCAATGCGGAAGGCGGTAACGTCTGGCAATGGGGTAAAGGTGGTCAGATAGCCGGTTTCATCCTTGGGACAGGCAATCCATTGGCCGCCCTGCTGGTATTCCACCACCCAGTCTTTGTTGACCTTGCCCCACTTTATCTGTACGCCGCTGCAAACCTCGCCCTGCGGCAAATGCACCTCCAGCTGTACCTTTTTGGCCTGACGGGTTTCCCAGGCGTATTCATAGCTGCCGTCATACAGCAGCCGGGAATTGAAGGGCGCTTTTTTGCTGGAAAACGTACATTGCGCCGTAATGTCCCGCGCCGTTTCCGCCTGGGCGGCGCTCAGCGTTAGCAGCGTAAGGGCCGCCAAAAGAATCCAGAGCCAGTTCTTTTTCATGTACATGCTTCTTTCTTTCGTCCCGGATGATGTTTGAGATTCTGAACAAACGGCTAAGACGCCGTCAGCGGTGCAGCCGCCTCCCGCGCTTAGTTTTCCAAAAGTACCAAAGGTCCGTCCTCATAAATGATGGGGTATTCCTCCAGCAGGCTTTCGTCCATGTCGTTCCGATTGCAAAGCAGGTAAGCGTGATCCTCATCTTCGCGGAAGGCCTCGCCGCCGCCCGGCAGGCAAACCAGATCGCCGCAAAACATGGCGTTCAGCTGATCTCCCTGGAACCATGCGCTGGCAGGGTCCGCCCCCTCGGGAAAGTAATCGCGCTCAATGGACGTATGCTCCACATACAGATGGTCGCCGCTGTTTATCTCGCGGTCGAAATACTCCTGCACAATGGACTGGTAACGGGTTACCACCGCCGGCGCGCTCACCTTCAGCCAGTTTTGCCAGGTCCACAGGCACAGGGGAAGCGTCAACGCCAAGGCGCAAACAAAGCCGGGCCAGCGCAGGCGAGAGCGGCGCGTCGGGCAGCGGAGCAACGCTTGCAGGCTTTTGCCAAACAGAAGAGCAAAGGCGGGCAAACAAACATAGACATACCATTCCAGCTTGCTCACGCACAGGCTGTAGAGAACCAGGGGCGTTAAAATCCACAGCGCTACGCCGCACTGTTCGGTTGTTGGGCGCAAAGAGCGCCGGTTCAATCCCCGGCAAAGCAGCGCCGCAAGACCCGCTATGCAGCTGAGAACCACAGCCGGCATGCTCCCTAAAGCGCGTATATAATAGGCCCAATCGCCTTCATGACCTTCCAGCACCGTAGTGGCGCGGGTGTATACATCCGTTGAAAGCATGCCTTCAAAAAAGCGCAGCCCATCCCGTGAATAGCGGGCGAGGGCCCAGGGCAGAATGGGCGCAAGACCGCAGAGTACCAGCCCTGCATAATGCCGCGGACGCAGTTTGCGCAATTGGCCGCTGACGCATAAAAACAGCAGGCAGGTAACGGGAATGAGCGCGGCGTGCCAGCTTTTGCTTAGAAAGGACAGGCCGAAAAAAAGCGCTGTGCCATATAGAAAACGAATATTTCGCTGGCTTTCCAGCATGCAGAGCATGGCCAGCATATACAGCAGCACCATTTGAGAATCCGCATCGCCAAAGCGGGCAAAGTGCAGGCCATATACCGTATGGCAGCCCAGGAAAAACAGTACGCTGCCCAGACTGGCAATGCTTCCATGCTGCTTTTTCATCCACAGGGCCAGCAATGACATGCAAAGCAGCATGCTGGCGGCGCTGTAAAAACGCAGGCCAAACGTGCCAAATCCAAACAGACGGTAGCCCAGCATGATGCAATAGTAGGATAGCGGCGGTTTCAAATTCCAGTAATCCGGCTCGCCATTGTAGGTGTTAACCACGTAATCTCCATTTTGCAGCATTTCGTAGGCGTTAATGCCGTGGCGCGCCTCATCACATTCGCAAATATAGTAATCTCCCAGGCGCGTAAACAGCAAAAAGGCCGCAAGCAGCAGTAGGATAGCCAGGCAAAGCCAGTAGAATCCTTTTTGCAAAAAAGCGCGTTTCATGAGGTTTCCCTTCCTGCTTTGGTTAAGGCGCTACTGCACAATTCGGCGGCGCGTCGGGCGATATCTTTTCCGCCGTCTGCGGCATGCAGATTTCTGGCTTTCCCTCCAGTAAACCTTTGAAATCTGCAGTTGCATCTGATGAAAAATCCATTCGCCGGCCGATTCCCTCATTTGTGTGGTGCTGCCTTAAAAATCCAGCGATATTTCCGTCAGATAGCGCAGTGTGACGGCCTGTCCCAGAGCGGTCTGTTCCGGCAGCACGCATTGGGCGCGCCCGGCGCGCAGCATGTGCAGGTGAACAGGATAATGGTGAACGCCATCGTCGCACAGCACCCGGTAGGTTCCCTTGGGCAAATCCTGTTTTCCGTTCGGTTCCATAACGAAGTCGCAGCGGCGTCCTTCCCGGCCTGCCAGCGTGGCTTGCTGGCAGTAGGGCCGGCCCAGCAGCTGCCAGGCCCGGCGCACCTGCCCGCGCTCCAGTGCGGAACGAATGGCCGAGGAGCTCACTTCCTGACCGTTCAGCGTAATTTGGGGCACGGTTACCGTTTCAAAGCCCAGCGCGTTCCCCAGAGCAGCCAAGAGGGCAGGAGTGCCCGCTCCATTGCGGCCGAAGGTGTGGTTGTAGCCGCACACCACCGCCACCGGATGAAACCGGCGCACCAGCTCGCCAACATACTCTTCGGGCGGCAGGTGCATCAGCTGCTTGTCAAAGGGCTGGGCATACAGCACGTCTACCCCCAGGGCAGCCATTTCAGCAGCCCGTTCGTCCAAGGTGGTCAGCATGGCGGGGGCCTTTTGGGGAGCAATCAGCGTGAGGGGATGCTGCACAAAGGTGCACACCGCCAGGGGCACATGATGCTGCCGGGCCAAAGCGCCGGCTTTTTTGAGCAGCACCTGATGGCCGATATGCACGCCGTCAAACATTCCCAGCGCCACAACGCTGGCGTCCGCTTTGTATTTTCCATCCAATACGGTTTGCATCGCAATCATTCCTCCGGATTTGTGGTAAGCCAGGTACGCAGCTTGACCAGATCGCCCCGGCGTTCCGCAATTCCCGCCAAACGGCCGCCCAGGCGAATGCCAAAGGGAGCGTCCGGCGCTTGCACCAGGGGCGCAAATCGCCGCCAGGGCAAACGGCCGCCGTTGAGCAGCGGCTTTTCCATCCCCTGCGGCGCGTCGATGATCTCCAAATGACCAAGGGCCGTTTCCGGCGGCAGCAGCAGCGCCTCCAGACGGTCCTCTGCCGCAGCCTGGGCCAGCTGTTCCAGGGTATGGGCGGTTTCCAGGGTGAAGGGGCCGCTTTGTGTGCGCAAAAGAAAGCGCATGTGAGAAGGGCAGCCCAGATAGGCGCCCAGGTCATGGCACAGGGTGCGCACATAAAAGCCCTTGGAGCAGCGCACAGCAAGGAGCGCTCCATGCCGCTCCGTCATGCTGCGCAGGCACAGGGCATGCACGGTTACCGGACGCTGGGGAATATCCGCCTCCAGACCACGGCGGGCCAGCTTGTACAAGGGCTGACCATGCTGCTTCAGGGCGCTGAACATGGGCGGCCGCTGCATGAGCTCACCGGTGAAATGGGGGAGCGCGGCCGAAAGAGCGGCTTCATCTGGATAATGGACGCCGGCTTCCAGCACTTCTCCCTGAGCGTCCTGAGTAGTGGTGGAAAAACCAAAGGCCACCTCGGCCACATAGGCTTTTTCTTTGTCCTGCATGTAGTCAAACAGGCGGGCGGCCTTCCCCACCATGAGAGGCAGCACGCCGGCGGCCTCCGGGTCCAGCGTACCGGCATGGCCCACCTTCACGCCTCCCAGCAAATGGCGCACATAGCCCACCACCTGGGCCGAGGACATGCCCGGCGGCTTCAGCACATTGAGAAAGCCGCACAGCGGCAAGAAAGACTGGCTCATTGTACGCCTCCCAGCACTTCTGTCAGGCGGCGCTCCATCAGCGCTGCCGCCTCGTTCAGGGGCAGACTCAGGGTAACGCCTGCCGCCAGCTTGTGGCCGCCGCCGCCCAGACTGGCGGCAACGCCGTCTACATGGTAGGGCTCTTGAGACCGTAAACTCACCTTGACCCGCTCATCGTCCAGCTCGCGCGCAAAATAGGCCACGGATACCCCTTCCAGGTCAATGGCATAATCCACCAGACCGTCGGTATGGCCCGGCAAAGCGCCGGCGCGCGTCATCTGCGCCAAGGTGAGACAAAGACCGGCCATCCGTCCGTCCGCAGAAATCCGAAGGGAAGGCAAAGCCTGAGCCAAAAGGCGCACAAACGGCACAGCCTTTTGCCGGAACAGGCGGCGGGCATACCGGGCCAGCGGCAAACCGGCCTCCATCAGCGAAGCCATCATGCGGAAGCTTTCCGCATTGGTGCTGTCATAAATGAAGTTGCCCGTATCGGTGGAAAGGGCTGTGTACAGGCACACGGCCTCCTCCTGGCTAAGCGGCAAATTCATTTGGCAAAGCAGCCGAAACAGGACGACCGCCGTGGCCGGAGCCTGCGGGTCAATCAGGTTTCCTTCGGCATAGCCGTTGTTGGTGCCGTGATGATCCAATTGCAGGGTGCGCGGAAAACTGCGGAAAATTGGTTCACACCGGCCCATTCGGTCGGCGCTGGCCACGTCGACGGCAATGGCGATATCAGCCGCAGGGATAGGATCCTCCGGTCCCAGAACCGCGTCTGCGCCTGGCAAAAATGCAATGCTGGGCGGAATAACGCCATCCAGCAGCACATGGGACTGCTTGCCCATGCGCTCCAGGCGAAGCCGCAGCGCCAGAGCGCTGCCCAGGGTGTCGCCGTCCGGCGACAAGTGGCAAAACAGCAAAGCGCTGCCCGCCCCGTTCAGGGCAGACAGCACCTTCTGTGGCTGATATAAGGGGTTAACGCTCGTCATTTTCATGGTCCGTTTCATCCTCCGTATGCACCTGCTTGAGCACAGACGCAATGTGAATCCCATATTCGATGTTGTTGTCCAGCTCAAAGAGAATCTCCGGCGCATAGCGGATGATCATGCTCTGGCCCAGCTCATGACGAACGAAACCGGCAGCCTTCTTGAGGGCGGCCATCATGGGCGCGCGGTTTTCTTCCTCAAGAATACTGACGTAGATTTTGGCATAGCGCAGGTCGCGGGTTACATCGGCCCGGGTTACGCTGAAGGTGCCCTTGATGCGCGGGTCGGACAGCCGCTCGCGGATGATTTGATCCACCTCGCGGCGCACCTGCTCGCTGATACGGTCAATGCGTTGATAGCTCAAAATGGGTTCTCCTTTTTGGGTAGCGGGGGAACGAGCGATTTTGTGAGAGAAGCGGAAAACGCATGCTTTTCATTACGTGCGCCGCCCTTCGTTCTGCGAACCCCGGGTCCGCAGAACGAAGGGAAAAGGCGCTTTTACCGTTCAATTTCCTCCATGATGAAACATTCGACGATGTCGCCCTCTTTGATGTCGTTGTAGCCGTCGAAGCTGACGCCACACTCATAGCCCTCGGCTATTTCCTTCACGTCGTCCTTGTAGCGCCTCAGGCTGGACAGCTTGCCTTCAAACACCACCACGTTGTCGCGAAGCAGGCGCACCTGAGCGTTGCGCTGCAGCTTGCCGTCCTTCACATAGCAACCGGCCACAGTGCCCGCGCCGGTAATGCGGAAGGTGTTGCGCACCTCGGCATGGCCCAGCATGACTTCCTTAAATTCAGGATCCAGCAGGCCCTTCATGGCCTTCTGCACATCCTCGATAGCCTGGTAAATGACGCGGTAGAGGCGAATATCCACGCCCTCGCGCTCCGCAGCGTCGCGGGCGCTGGCGTCGGGCCGAATATTGAAGCCGATGATGATGGCGTCAAAGGCGGAAGCCAGGTTCACGTCGTCCTTGGTGATGGCGCCCACGGCGCTGTGCAGGATGCGCACCTTCACTTCATCATTGCTCAGCTTTTCCAGAGCCTGCTTTACCGCTTCCACACTGCCCTGCACGTCGGCCTTGACAATGATGTTCAGGTTGGTCAGCTTGCTTTGATCAATGCGGCTGAACAGGTTATCCAGCGACACTTTGGAGGAGGCGGCCACACGGGCGGCCTTCAGCTTGTCGCGACGCTCCTGTACCACCTGACGGCCCAGATGATCGTCGGCCACGGCCATCATGTCGTCGCCAGCGCTGGGAACATCGGCAAAGCCGGAAATCTCCACAGGCATGGAGGGACCGGCCTCAGTGACGCGCTCGCCCTTGTCGTTTACCATGGCGCGCACGCGGCCGCTGGCCATGCCGGCAACCACGTTGTCGCCCACATGCAGGGTGCCGTTTTGCAGCAATACGGTAGCCAGAGGACCGCGGGCCTTATCCAGCTTGGCCTCGATAATGACGCCCTTGGCCATACGGTTGGGGTTGGCGCGCAGCTGTAGCATATCGGCCTGCAACAGAATCATTTCCAGCAGATTGTCCACGCCTTCGCCGGTGATGGCGCTGACGGGCACCATAATGGTGTCGCCGCCCCATTCCTCGGGCACCAGTTCGTAGGCGGTCAGATCCTGCTTCACACGGTCGGGATTGGCGGTAGGCTTATCCATTTTGTTGATGGCCACAATGATGGGCACTTCAGCCGCCTTGGCATGGTTGATGGCTTCTACGGTCTGGGGCATGACGCCGTCGTCGGCGGCCACTACCAGAATGGCGATATCCGTGGACTGAGCGCCGCGGGCGCGCATGGCGGTGAACGCCTCATGGCCCGGGGTGTCCAGGAAGGTGATGGTGCGGTCGTCCAGCGCAACGGTATAAGCGCCGATGTGCTGAGTAATGCCGCCGGCTTCGCCGGAGGTGACGTGGGAATGACGGATATAGTCCAGCAAGGAGGTCTTGCCGTGGTCCACGTGGCCCATGATGGTAACCACGGGCGGACGGGGCTCCAGGTCTTCCTCGGCGTCTTCAAAGTCGGTGTCGGCCAGGTCGTCCTCGGCGGTCTTGGCCAGGTTCATTTCCAGCTCTACGCCGAAGTCTGCGCAGACCAGGCTGGCGGTGTCGAAGTCCAGCTCGCTGTTGATGTTGGCCATAATGCCGAGCATCAGCAGCTTTTTGAGAATTTCACCGGCAGGCTTGCCGATACGCTCGGTCAGGTCCTTCACGGTAATGGTTTCAGCGGTCATGTAAGCCTTCTCGATTTTGATAGGCTCCATCATCTGCTGGGCGCTGGGCTTCTTGGAACGGGCGCGGCGGCCGCCGCGTACCACGTCGTCGTCAAAATTGTTGAAGGACTCGCGGGCCAGCTGCTTACGGTTCTTGGCCACGCGCTCCGGGTCGTGCTGGCGCACGTAGTTTTTCTTATTGGGGTCGTAATTGCTCACGCGCTCCTTCTCCATGGGGGGAGCCATGTCGATGGAAGGCTTCCGGGCGCCGCCGGCGGGCCGGCCGGCCGGGCCGTGCGCATTTCCGCCAAAACCGCCGCTGCGGGGCGCGCCGGGGCCGCCCTGCTGGTTGGCGGGACGGCCGTAAGGGCCTTGCTGGTTAGCCGGACGGCCATAGGGCCCCTGCGGATTGGCGGGACGGCCATAGGGCCCCTGCGGGTTAGCCGGACGGCCATAAGGGCCTTGCGGATTGGCAGGACGGCCATAGGGCCCCTGCGGGTTAGCCGGACGGCCATAGGGGCCTTGCGGGTTGGCGGCAGGCCGGGGCTGAGCGGGACGGGCAGGCTGCTGGCCGGCGGAAGCCGCAGGCCGGGGCTGCTGCGCCGCGGGACG
>CAKTUS010000020.1 GCA_934621485.1 uncultured Clostridia bacterium | reverse complement strand
CGCAGGCAGGCGCTTGCGCAGCGCCTTGGCTACCAGCACTGCCAATACGGCCTTGGCAAAATCCAGCGGCAGAAAAGGCAGGCAATAGGCTCCAAAAAATGCGTTCAGCGTTTTTCCGGGAGCAATGATCGCAATGTAGGGCAGCGCTACTGCATATACCGCGACAATGCCTGCTGCCGCTGCCAGCCAGTCGTTGCGAAACCGCTTTCTTAGCCATGCCATGCATGCGGCGGATACCAAAAAGCCAAGCAGATAGCCAAAAGACGGGGTAAAGAGAACCGCCGGACCGCAAACGCCCGACAAAACCGGCAACCCAACAAGACCCAGCAGCAGATATAAGCCAAGAGAGGCCAGGCAGATTTTTACGGGAAAGAGCAACCCGTACAGGAACACAAAAAACAGCTGCGACGTAACCATGACCGTTGTTCCCGGGATGGTGAAGCGAAGCAGCAAAGTCGACACAATCATGAGGGAACAGAGCAGAGCCGTCAGGCAAAGCGCCCGAACCGAAAAACGTTTCATCGGAATCATCCTTCCTATGCGTATACCAAATTTGTAATTTGGTATACGCATATTACTATGACTGCTTCTTATTTGTCAAGCCTTCTTTTTGGAGCGCTTTCCGCATAGTCTGCAAAAGAAGGGGGGAACGGGCATGACAAATATTCGCGAGCCGGTTGCAGGGGAAGGGCTTAAGGCGGTAAGCACCAATCATACGCTGCAAATCGATAAGCGCCGCCACACCGTTATTACCGGCGTAACCGATGTGTGCAGCTTTCACGAAACGGAAGTGGTTCTTCGGCTGGATTCCTGCATGATGATCCTGACCGGTCAAAACCTGCACGTGGCCAGATTGCTGCTGGAAGAAGGCAAACTGCTGGTGGACGGCCACGTGGATAGCGTTGTGTATGAAGCGCCTAGAGCGCAGCGTCTCCCTTTTTGGAAACGCTTGGGAAAGTAAATGCTGTTTTTTGAAACCAGCGGACAGGCGCTTTTATTCCTGCTCGCCATTCCCATAGGCTATCTGACGGCGCTGCTATTGCATCTGTCCGGCCGCGCTCGGAAATGGGGCCCCATGCTGGATGCACTGCTGCTTTTGTGCGGCGGCGCCGCGCTTTTTGGCTTTTGCACTTTCAAAACAGCGGACGGCCTGCATTTGTATCATCTGCTGGCGGTCTTCACGGGCTTTTTCCTTTATTGGGAAGGGCCGGGCCGGTTGCTGAAACAGCTTGCAGAAAAATTCAAAAAGCAGGAAGGAAAAACAGCGCGACCGTCGAAAAAACACAGTAACGATTTCTGCTGAAGGAAGGCTGCCCGCCATGCGCAAGACCATGAACGTTTGGGTTCTGATTGGTATTTCCGTCTGTGTTTTGGTTGCGTTTTTTTGGTACAGCGGAACACTGAATACCACCATTCAGGAACTAAACGCCACGTACGAAGCTGGCAGTCTGCGTTTGGCCAGCCTCAAGGACCAGCGGACCGAGCTGAAAGCCACCCTGGATATGGTAGGCACCGATGCTTTTATTGAAGAACAGGCACGGAATATGTACGGTTATATGATGCCGGATGAGATTCGTTTCGTAATTACCAATCGAGACGCGCTCTATGGCGATGAGGAAATCTCTTCCAAATAGTTCGGGAAGGGGTTTCCTTTTTTGCGTTAAAAGCCTTTTTGAAAAACACGAAAGAAACGGGGCGTTTGCTTTGAGAACGGCTGCCATTGGCATAGGTTCCAACTCTCTGCGCATGCTGCTTGCACAAATTGACGGAAACAGGCTGATCCGTCTGGGACGGTATCGCGAGGGCCTGCGCGTGTTTGCCGCGCTGGATGAGCAGAAGCGCATTTCCGGGGACATGATAGCAAAAGCCTGTGAAAGCGTGGCGTCCTTTCAGAAGGAAGCGCTGGCTCAAGGCGCGGAAACGGTTCACCTGTTTGCTACCAGCGCCGTGCGGGACGCCGCGAACCAGCAGGAGCTGATGCAGGCGTTGTACCGGGCCACCGGCCTGGAAACGGATATTTGCAGCGGAGACAGGGAGGCGCATTTGTCCTTTTGGGGCGTGGCGGAGCAGGACGAATGCGGCATGATCGACATTGGCGGCGGCTCTACGGAAATCGTCGTGGGCCGGCAGCGCGATGTGTTTGCAGCCGCCAGCCTGCAAATGGGCGCGGTGCGCCTGTTCCGGCAGCTGCCGATTGCCAGCGCGGCGGATGCGCAAAAGGTGGTAAACCAGGCCCGGCAGCTTTTGCAGCCAGTCCTTGCATTGTACAAACCCTACCATCCGGCACGCTGGCTGGGCGTAGGCGGCACATTCACCGCCAGCGCCGCTCTGGTGCAGCAAATTCCGTGGAATCAACGTCAGTCCATTCATGGGTATGTCATCTCGCAGGAGGAAGTAGCGCAAACCATGGAGCGGCTTGCGCCAATGCCTCTTTCCCAGCGCTATGAGCTGCCGGGGCTTCAGCCGCAGCGGGCCGATATTGTGGTGCATGGCATGGCGATTCTTCTTGGCTGCATGCAAGAGATGGGGATTTCTCAAATTCAAGTCAGCGAATGTGGCAACTTGGAAGGATATTTGAAAGAAAAATATCTGTTTCAGCAAAAATAGTACCAAAAGGAAACAATTTCGGTTGATTATTTCTGCAATACCGCTTTTCTTTTTCGGTATTTTCTGCTATACTGTCCAAGATTGAAAATGCGGTTCATATGGTCTGGCTTTCTACGCCGTTCAGATTCACATGAGTTCCAACCAATCAACAAAAACGCTACAGGTTATTCGAAATAAAAAACGGTAAGGGGGATCCATAATGGCAACGTATCAAACCAAGGACATCAGAAACATCGCCCTCATGGGGCATGGCAGCGAAGGCAAAACAACCCTGATGGAAGCTTTGCTTTTCGCTGCTGGCGCCATTGATCGTCAAGGCCGGGTGGAAGACGGCAACACCGTGACCGATTTTGACGCTGAAGAAATCAAAAGAAAGATTTCCATCAGCGCCGCCACCGCGCCCATCGAATGGAATCAGAAAAAGCTGAATTTTATTGATATTCCCGGCTACTTCGATTTCATTGGCGAAATGATGGGTCCCCTGCGTGTTGTGGAAACTGCCGCAATTCTGGTTAACGCTGTCGGCGGCGTGGCCGTTGGCACGGAAAAAGCCTGGAACTATGCCACCAAGAACGGCGTGGGTCGTATGTTCATCGTGAACCAAATGGACCGTGATCATGCCGACTTTATGAAGGTGCAGGGCCAGCTGCGCGACACCTTTGGCAGCAGCGTTGTTCCGCTGTTTTTGCCCATCGGCGCTGGCGCTGACTATCGCGGCGTGGTTAACGTGCTGGAAAACAAAGCCTATGAGCGCGCCAATAAGGGCAAGCCTCAGGAAGTGCCCGTGCCTGCCAACCTGGCGGACGATATCGCCCTGGCGCTGGAAGAAATCACCGAAGCTGCCGCCAGCGCTGACGACGACCTGATGATGAAATACCTGGACGAAGGCGAGCTGACCCATGAGGAAATCCTGAAGGGCTTCCGCCTGGGCATGATTTCCGGCCAAATTTGCCCTGTGGTTCCCTGCTCCGCACTGACCGGCGTTGGCGTAGCCAAGCTGCTGGACATGATGGCGGATTACCTGCCCTCTCCTGAGGATGCGGAATACACGGGCGAAAACCCCAAGACCGGCGAAGAAGAAAAGCGTGCCTGCGACAACGCCGCTCCTTTCAGCGCGCTGGTGTACAAGACCATCGCTGACCCCTTCGTTGGCAAGCTGAGCCTGTTCAAGGTAATGAGCGGTTCCCTGTCCGGCGCCGGCAATATTTATAACGCCACTGTGGATAAGACGGAAAAAATCAACGGCATCTATATTCTGCGCGGCAAAAAGCAGATCAACGCTCAGGAACTGAACGCGGGCGATATGGGCGCTTTGTCCAAGCTGCAGTTTACCAATACCGGCGATACCCTGTGCGACGCCGCCAAACCCATCAAATATCCGGCCATCGAGTATCCGGTTCCCTGTATCAGCAAGGCGGTTTTCGCTGCCAAGCAGGGTGAAGAAGATAAAGTGTTCAGCGGCCTGGCCCGCCTGATGGAAGAAGACCCCTCCATCAAGCTGGAAAAGAACGTAGAAACCACTGAAACGCTGCTTTCCGGCCAGGGCGAACTGCATCTGGACGTGATTCGCGCCAAGCTGGCCAGCAAATTTGGCGCTCAGGCCACCTTGCAGGATCCCCGGATTCCGTATCGTGAAACCATCAAGAAGACCATCAAGGTTCAGGGCCGTCACAAGAAACAGTCCGGCGGTCACGGCCAGTTCGGCGATGTGTGGATTGAGTTTTCTCCCATCGGCGACACCGGTATCGACTTCGAGTTTGAAGACGCGGTTGTGGGCGGCGTTGTGCCCCGCAACTTCATTCCTTCCGTAGAAAAGGGCCTGCGCGAGCATGTGCGCAAGGGCGTTCTGGCCGGTTATCCCATGGTGGGTCTCCATGCCAAGCTGTACGATGGCAGCTATCACCCGGTAGACTCCTCTGAAATGGCCTTCAAAACCGCCGCTCGCATTGCCTACAAGAAGTGCGTGGACGCCAATCCCGTGCTGCTTGAGCCTATCATGCATGTGGAAGTGCTGGTTCCCGATGAATATATGGGCGATGTCATGGGCGATATGAACAAGCGCCGTGGCCGCATCATGGGCATGAACCAGGTGGACGGCATGCAGCAGCTGGTTGCCGAAGCCCCCATGGCTGAAATGTTCAAGTATGCTACCGACCTGCGGTCCATGACCCAGGCTCGCGGCTCCTTCATTATGAATTTTGAGCGTTACGAAGAAGTGCCTGCCAACGTTGCGCAGAAGATTATCGAGAACGCCAAGCTGGACGAGGAAGAGGAAGAATAATCCTCTCGAAAATCAGAAGGGACCGATGCGTCAAATCCGCATCGGTCCTGTTTGTGGTTTTTTGTAAGCAAATCTTTTTCATGCGAGGGGCGAACGGCATGATTACAACCGTGTGCATGAATCCTTCCTTTGATAAGACGGCCAGCGTGGACAAAATCGTTCCAGGCGAGGTAAACCGGCTGAAAAACGTGCGGGTAGACCTGGGCGGAAAGGGCATCAATGTAGCCGTTACGCTGGGACGGCTGAATGTGCCTGTGCGTTGTGTTTCCTGCCTGGGCGAACGTAACCGGGCAGCTTTTTTGCATCTGGTGGAAGCAGAAGGAATGATGCTGGATTATATGACCGTTGACGGAAAAACCCGCACCAATCTGAAGCTGTATGACGAGCATACCCGCTTGATTACCGAGTTTAACGAACCGGGATTTGAAATGGGGGAAGAGGATTTTCGACGCTTTTTAGCGTTGCTGTCAGACAAGACGGCCGATAGCAAGTATGTGGTGTTCAGCGGCGGGCTTCCGGCAGGCTGCCCGGAGAATACCTATCAACGTTGCCTGCAAACCCTTTCCCACCACAAAACGGTGCTGGATTCCGCCGGAAATGCTCTGCTGCATGGCATAAAGGAAAAGCCCTTTCTGATTAAGCCCAATTTGCCGGAAATTGAAGCCATTATGAAAAAGGAGCTGCGCACCTTACGCGCTCTTCGGGATGCGGCGCTGTTCCTGATGGGGTATGGCGCGCAGAATGTGGTGATTTCCATGGGAAAATATGGCGCTATGCTGGTTGAGTACGAGGGCTCTTACTTTGCGCCGGCCATTCCGGTTGCTGCCAGGTCCACCGTTGGTGCAGGCGACGCCATGCTTGGCGGGCTTTTGTATGGGCTGAGCCGTGGCGGCGGCCTGCTGGAAGCCTTTCGCTGCGGCGTAGCCGCTGGAGCGGCCAGCGTTATGACAGACGGTACGCAGCTGCTGCAAAAGCAGGATTTTGAAGCGCTGCTGCCCAAAGTGACGGTTCAGGAAGTATGAAAAACAAGTTAGAACGAACGTTTCTTCGTCTGGGACGCAGAAATGAACCTATGGCGCAAAATGAACTGATTTCCCTGCGGCCCCGGGAATACTATGCACGCCTGCCGCGCCTTGGCGGCGCAACGGTGTTTGTGTTCGACGTGGTGGACCAGGCGACCGGAAAAACAGCGGGCGAAATCGCGCTGCGCTTTGGAGAAAGCAGCGAATTGTTTTATCTTGGACATATAGGCTACCATATCGATCCTCCGTATCGAGGGAAAAGCGAAGCGCTTCATGCATGCCGGCTGTGTTTGCACATGTTCGTTCAAATGGGGATGCGCTCTTTCACCATTACTACCGATCTTGAGAATATGCCGAGTATCCGTACCTGCGAAAAGTTGGGCTGCGTACTGGAAAGCACCGTGGCCGTTCCTAAATGGTGCCAGGAGGCTTTTGATCTGGGGCCGTGGAAACGGCGCTATGTTTATCAGGCATAATCATACAAAATGCGCTTATGGCTTTTCTTTTTGCATAAGATGGGGTAAAATACCATGGGTATGTTTTGGAAAGGTGGTGCTTCTTTGGAAGCAACAATCATGGACTGCCGGTTGTTTTACCGCTATCAGCCCAAGGAGGACGCCTCCGCGCCGACGCTGCTTTTGCTGCACGGCTGGGGATGCGATGGAAGCATTTTTTCCTTTATTGAGGACGGCTTTCGGGATATGGCTTCTTTTGTAACGGTGGATTTTCCCGGCCACGGAAAAAGCGGGGAGCCGCCTGTGCCATGGGGCGTGGGGGAGTATGCGGAGCAGATTTATCAACTTCTTCGCCAATTATCCATTCAAAAGGTTTCGGTGATCGCCCATTCCTTTGGCGGGCGTGTGGCTGTGTACCTGGCTTCTAAGCACCCGGAAATGGTGGAGAAAATGGTCGTTACCGGCGGCGCAGGCATCAAGCCTCCGGTTTCTCAGCGGCAAAGTAAGCGGCAAAGGCGATATAAACGCTATCAGCGCATTTTGAGTGCGTTCAAAAAATGCCGTTTGCTGGCGCCACTGGTGGAAAAATGGCAGGCAAAGCTTCGAAAGCGTTATGGCTCGGCTGATTATAATCGTTTGAGCGACGGCATGCGCCAAACCTTTGTGAAGGTGATTTCCGAGGATCTTTTTCCCATGCTGAAAACCATCCAGGCTCCCACGTTGCTGGTGTGGGGCAGCGAGGATACCGAAACTCCGTTGTGGATGGGCCAGCAAATGGAGCAGCAAATCCCGGATGCAGGGCTTGTGGTGTTTGAAGGCCGCACGCATTTTGCCTTTGTAGAAGAATGGCAGCGGTTTTTGGTGATTGTAAAAGCATTTATGAAAGGAGACGGACGGTAATGAGCGAGCCTGTCATGTGGCTGCCTGTTTTGGCTCCGGTGGTATGTTGCCTGTTTGCCTCCCGCGGAATTCTGCACTATTTTCAACTGGAAAGCTACCAGTTTCCGGGCTATTTCCGCACGTTAAAACGCAATCCGGTTCACAGCCTGATGCCGGGGCTTTGCTCGGCTGTGGCGATGCTTGTGATTTTGTATGCGTTTGATGTGCTGGCCATGCGCGAGGGAGGAACGGCCGGCCGGATTGCGTCCATGACGCTATTGCTGCCGCTTAGCGGCTGCGCCGGTTTTTTCATTGGGCGCGTTTTCAGCGAAAAACACGCCAAGAAAAAATTCGTCTATACCGGCCGGATAAAACGGCTGTATGTGGTTCACTTTGCGGTGATGACGCTGCTCAGCTATTTGGGGGCAAAATGGCTGCTGCTGCCCTGGCTTTGCCTGTGGCCGCTGCTGCTGCCTCTGGTGGTGGCCCTCAGCGGTTTGCTGGCCTGGCCCATCGAGAAGGCCATTAGCGAGTGCTATTTCCGGGACGCCCGGCGCAAGCTTTTGTCAAACCCCAGGCTGATTCGCATCGGCATCACCGGCAGCTATGGCAAAACTTCCGTCAAGCATATTCTGGGCGCCATTCTCAGCGAAAAATACCCAACGCTGATTACGCCTGCCAGCTTTAACACGCCTATGGGCGTTACCCGCACCATTCGGGAAAAGCTGACGCCTTCCTACCAAGTGTTCGTGGGGGAAATGGGCGCGCGGCATGTGGGCGATATCAAGGAAATGTGCCGCCTGGTACATCCTACCATCGGGATTGTCACTTCGGTAGGCCCCCAACATTTGGAAACCTTCCACAGCATCGAACGGGTGGCCAAAACCAAGTATGAGTTGATTGACGCATTGCCGGAAAAAGGATCGCACGCTTATTTCTATGACGACGGCGCGTTCTGCACCCAAATGTACGATAAAACAACAAAACCCAAAACCCTTTGTGGAAAAGATCCTGCCAGGGCTCAGTGCTGGTGCGACGGCGTGACCGTATCGCAGGATGGCTGTGCGTTCACGCTGCATATTAAAGACAAGGGCAGCATCGAGTGCCAAACCCGGCTGCTTGGAGAACACAATCTGCAAAATATCCTGCTGGCCTCGGCAGTTGCTTCCGATTTAGGGCTTACGCTGAAGCAGATTGCGCATGGCATTGCCAAGCTTCAGCCAATCAGGCACCGGTTGGAGCTTATCAGCCGCCCGGGAACGTTTACCATCATTAACGATGCGTTTAACTCCAATCCTGTTGGGGCAAAAGCCGCTTTGCAGGTGCTGAAAGCCTTTCCGCAGCGGCGCATCATCATTACCCCCGGCATGGTGGAGCTGGGGGAAAAAGAGGCGGAGTATAACCGCGATTTCGGCCGAAGCATCGCCGATTGCGCGGATATCGCCATCATTGTAGGCAAAGGCCGCGCAGCGCCTATTTTGGAAGGGCTGAAGGAGGCCGGTTTTCCAGAGGAAAACATGCACCGCGTAGATAGTCTGGATGATTCTACCCGGCTGCTGCATACCCTGGTTCTGCCCACGGATACCGTTTTGTATGAAAACGATTTGCCTGATCACTATCAGGAAGCGTAAGCGGGAGGATATGAAGCATGAATAAACTGCAACTGGGCGTCATTTACGGCAGCCGCACCTGCGAACATGAGGTTTCCATCATTAGCGCCGTGCAGCTGATGCGGGCGGCGGACCGTCAGCGCTACGACGTGATTCCCATCTATATCTCCAAACAGGGAGAATGGTACACCGGTGATGCGCTGATGGAGATTTCTTCGTATACGCCTTTTGACCCCAATCGCAAGGGCATTGTTCGCATAAATCCAGACCTTACCGCCGGTTCCGGCGCGTTGATTGCCTTTGAGCATGGAAAAGGCTTGTTTGGCAAGGATCGCGAGGTCATCGTGGCCCGGCTGGACTGTGTGATTCCCGTGATGCACGGCATGCACGGCGAGGATGGCACCATTCAGGGGCTCATGGAGTTGTGCAACATTCCCTATTCCAGCGCGGGCGTCGGCGCAAGCGCCATGGGCATGGATAAAGTGTATATGAAGCAGTTTTTCCGCGGCGCCGGCTTTCCCGTGCTGCCAAGCACCTGGTTTCTTCGTCGCGCCTGGGAGGAGGACCGCGGCCGTACAATGGATCAGGTGGAAAAGCTGCTGCCCTATCCGGTCTTCGTGAAGCCCGCTTCGCTGGGCTCCTCTATCGGCGTTACAAAGGCGAAGGACCGCAAGGGGCTGGAGGACGCACTGGATCTGGCCTTTGAATTTGACCGCAAGGTGCTGGTAGAGCAGGGGCTGGAAGAACCGCTGGAGCTCAACTGTTCCGTGCTTGGCTATAATGGCCACGCCCAGGCCAGCGAAATTGAAATGCCTATCTCCGGCGGCGATTTGCTTACCTTTGCCGAAAAATACCTGGGCGGATCCAGCTCCGCCAAAGGCATGGCCTCCCTGAAACGGGTGCTGCCAGCGCCCATTGAACCGGAATTGCGCGAAAAAATCCAAAAGCTGTCTGTGGATATCTTCAACGACATGGATTGCAAGGGCGTTGTGCGCATCGATTATATGTACGACGCAAAGAGCGACGGATTGTATATCACCGAAATCAACACCATTCCCGGCTCCATGGCTTTTTATCTGTGGGAGGCGTGCGCAAAGCCTTACAGCCAGCTGATTGACGACTTGGTCAAATACGCCATGGAGGCTCAGCAGGACAAGGACAACAGCAATTACGCCTATTCCTCCGATATTTTGAGCAATGTAAGCCTTGGCGGAAAGGCCGGCGCAAAATCCGGTCTCAAAACTGTGCGTTAACACAAAGGAGCACTATGGTTGAATTATCGCAAATCCATGACCCGGCGGATATACGGGGCCTGAGCTATGAAGAGTGCGAAGAACTGGCGGACGATATTCGCGCCAAAATCATTCAGACCGTTTCCCAAAACGGAGGACATTTGTCCTCCAATTTGGGCGTTGTGGAACTGACGCTGGCTCTTCACCGGGTTTTCGATACGCCCAAAGACCAGCTGGTGTTTGACGTGGGGCATCAAACCTATGCCCACAAGCTGCTCACCGGACGCTATGACCGTTTTGACACGCTGCGTACCTATGGCGGCTTATCGGGGTTTCCCAGACGGGAAGAGAGCGAATACGACTGCTTTGAAGCCGGGCACGCCTCCACGTCGCTGTCAGCGGCCCTGGGGCTGGCCAGAGCCCGCGATGCCAGGGGGGAAAGCCATCATGTGGTAGCCGTTATCGGCGACGGCGCGTTAACGGGCGGCATGTGCTACGAGGCGCTGAACGATTGCGGAAACAGCAAAACCCGTTTGATTGTGGTGCTGAACGACAATGAAATGTCCATTGCCGAAAACGTGGGCGCGCTCAGCAAGCATCTGTCCAGTTTGCGGGCCAGCACAGGCTGGATTTCCACCAAAAAGCACGTAAAAAGCCGCCTGGAAAAGCTGCCGGTTTTGGGCGCTCCTCTCTACCGCATCATTCACACCACAAAGCAAACCCTGAAACGCCTTTTTGTGGATGAGGGGTTCTTTTCCGCGCTTGGCTTTCGCTATTTGGGCCCCATTAACGGAAACGACCAGCGCGCGGTCGAAAAACTGCTGATACAGGCAAAGCAATTGGATGGACCGGTGGTTATTCACTGCTCCACCAAAAAGGGATACGGGTATTATCGGGCGGAAAGCAGGCCGGAAGCTTTTCACGGAACGCCTCCTTTTTTTGTGGAAAGCGGCAAAATCAACGCTTCGTCCAGGCAAACCAACGGCGATGTGGCCAATCGTAAGCTGATTGCCTTGGCAGAAAGCGATAGGCGCATTGCAGCCATTACCGCAGCCATGCCCCTGGGAACAGGAACCGAGCTGTTTGCCTCCGCTTTCCCGGACCGCTTTTTTGATGTGGGGATTGCGGAAGAGCATGCGGTCACCTTGAGCGCAGGCATGGCTCGGGGCGGGCTGCGGCCGTATTTCTTTGTTTATTCCACCTTTTTGCAGCGCGGTTACGACCAGGTGCTGCACGATGTGTGTATTCAAAACCTGCCCGTGGTGCTCATGCTGGACCGGGCCGGCATCTCCAACGACGATGGTCAGTCCCACCAGGGGCTTTACGACTTTGCTTATTTGCGGCATATTCCCAACATGACGGTACTGGCTCCTGCCAATGCAGAAGAATTGGAGATGATGATTCAGGCCGCCCATGAGCTGGAGGCTCCCTGCTCGATTCGTTATCCCAAAAATGCAGAAAAACTGCCGGAAGGCTATGTCATTTCTGATTTCCAGATTGGCCGATGGACTTGCCTACGGGAAGGAAACGAGGCCGTCTTGCTTTCCACGGGCACCATGACAGCCGCTGCTCTGCGGGTAGCGGACCGGCTTGCACAGGAGGGCATATGCGTGCGAGTTGTCAATGCCAGCACCATAAAGCCGCTGGATGAAGGCTGCTTGAACCGTCTGTTTGACGAGCAACTGCCCATCTTTACTGTGGAGGAGCATGTGCTTCAGGGCGGTTTTGGCAGCGCCGTATTGGAATATGCGGCCGTCAGCGGCCGTCAGGCGCGCATCTGCCCGCTGGCTGTGCCGGATCGCTTCGTCCAGCATGGCGACCATGCGCATCTGCTCAAGGATGTGGGGTTGGATGATGATGCAATTTATCGCGCCATTCAGAGCCGCTTGGAGGAGGAAAAAAACAAATGAAGCTTCGCGCAGATTTGGCGCTGGTGCGTCAAGGATTGGCCCCCAGCCGGGAAAAAGCGCAAGCGCTCATCATGGCTGGACAGGTGTATCAAAAAGAAGTAAAAATCATCAAAGCGTCCGAAAAAGTGGATGAGGAAGCGGAACTGACGCTGCGCGGCCATGTGCATCCCTTTGTAGGCCGGGGCGCACTCAAGCTGGATAAGGCCCTTAAGGCGTTTCAGGCTTCCGTAGAGGGCGTTACCGCCATGGATATCGGCGCTGCTACCGGCGGCTTTACGGACGTGCTTTTACAAAACGGCGCGAAGCATGTATTTGCCATTGACGTTGGCTACGGCCAGCTGGACTGGAAGATACGCAACGACCCGCGTGTGACTGTGATGGAACGCACCAACGCCCGGTATTTGACTCAGGCAGACCTGGGCTGCACGCCGCAGGTAACGGTAATGGACGTGTCCTTTATTTCTGTTAAGCTGATTCTGCCGGTCGCAGCGCAGCTGATGGATGGAAAGGGCCGGTTTTACATTTTGATTAAGCCGCAGTTTGAAGCTGGGCGCGAAAATGTGGGCAAGAAAGGCGTGGTGCGCGATCCTGCCGTGCATCGTCAGGTGATTGCCCAGATCGCTTCCTTTACCGGCGCCTTTGATTATGCCATGACGCAGTTGGATTTTTCGCCCATTACAGGCCCGGAAGGGAATATCGAATACCTGACGGAGCTTTTGCCTGCCGAAACCGCAACGAACCGCGTAAATGAGGAACGGATTGAGCAGGTTGTGCAGGCTGCTCATCAAACGCTGGATCATTAACGGCTGTATTTTGAATGGATGCAGAATTGCATAGATATTCATTTTGTGTTACACTAGCAACGAAAGGCGGGCTTCCAGATGAACGCAATTTATATGCTTATGCACCAGCGAAAACCCAATGTGGTCAGCATTGCCCAGCGGGTTTTGGAAGCCTGCAATCAGGCCGGGCTGGCCATTTCAACGGAGTCGTGGCTGGTGGAAATGCTGGATGAAGAATGTCGGAGCAAGTTGGCGACGACGGTTACGCCGGACAGCTGCGACGGCATTTTGGCCGTCGGCGGCGACGGCACCATTCTGCGCGCCAATAATCTGGCCGTTCAGGTTGGCGTGCCGCTGCTGGGCGTGAACATTGGCCGGGTTGGCTTTTTGACGGAAGTGGAGTTGGAACAGGTGGAAACGGCCATGCAGTTTTTGAAGGAAGGCCGTTTTGAGATTGAGGAGCGCATGATGCTGGAGGCACGGGTGGATGAGCATGTGCGCCTGGCGCTGAATGACGTTGTAGTCAGCCGTGGAGGATATACCCGTCTGATGGGGGTGGACGCCTTTGTAAACGGCGATCCTCTGGGGCGCTTTTTGGGCGACGGCCTCATTGTGTCTTCTCCCACAGGTTCCACCGGCTATTCCCTTTCAGCGGGAGGCCCCATTGTGTTTCCGCATCTGGACTGCATGCTGATTACCCCTATTTGCGCCCATGCGCTGCAATTGCGGCCTGTAGTTACGGCGGCCGACCAAATGATTACCATCAAGGTCGTGGGGGATTTGCCTGCCGTGGTGGGGGTGGACGGCCAAAAACCGCTGCTGTTTTCAGAGAATCAAACCCTTACCGTTACCAGGTCTGACAAGCGGGCGCGGTTCATTCGCTTTGCCCAGCACAGCTTTTTTAACATGATTCGAATCAAGCTCGCGGAATGGAGCTGCTGATAAGGAGGGTGAAAAACCATGAAATCGGCTCGGCAGGTGGCCATTTTGGAAATTATCGCCGAACAGGCAATTGAAACCCAAGAGGATTTGGCGGACGCGCTGCGGCAACGCGGATTTCGCGTCACGCAAGCAACGGTTTCCAGAGACATTAAGGAGCTCAGGCTGATTAAGGCCCTGTCGCCAAACGGAGAATACCGCTATGCGTGCGGCGAGAAAAGCGAGAATACCTTGAGCGACCGATTGATTCGCATGTTCAGCGAAACCGTGGTCAGCGTCAATAGCGCTTATAATCAAATCATCATCAAAACCCTGTCCGCCAGCGCCGATATTGCCTGCGAAACCATCGACAGTATGCAATGGCCGGAAATTCTGGGTACCATCGCCGGCGAGAACACCATTTTGATGATTGTGCGCAGCATTGAAGAAGTCGAGGTGGTCATGAACCGCATCAACGGCATGATTCACCGAACGGATCGCTGAAGGGGTATGGGCCATTATGCTAGTTTCCATGACCATACGGAACATTGCGCTGATTGAAAGCCTGCATATAGACTTTCAACGGGGCCTGCATGTTTTAAGCGGTGAAACCGGCGCAGGCAAATCCATCATTGTGGACAGCATCAACCTGGTGCTGGGCGAACGCGCAGACCGGGGGCTGATTCGCTCCGGCTGTGAAAAAGCCTCTGTGGAGGCTTTGATGGATATTTCCGACTGCCCGGCCGCCAGAGAGATTCTTCGCGAGCAGGAGCTGGAAGATGATCACGGACTGATTAGTATTCAGCGTGAAATTTCCATGGGGGATCGCAACCTGTGCCGCGTTTGCGGAGTAATTGTGCCCCTGGCGTTTTTACGCAAATTATCGGAATTGCTGGTAGACGTGCATGGACAGCACGAGCATCAAAGCCTGCTGGATGTTAAGAATCATTTAGGATTTTTGGATTCCTTTGGCGACGACGCTTTTGCGGCTTTGAAGGAGAAAACCCGCGTCGCCTATCAGGTGTGGCGGGAAAGCAGCACTCGTTTTTCCAAACTGCGCAAGGAAAACGCGCAGAGAGTGGAGCGACAGGCGTATTTAACCGCGCGGGTTGCAGAGCTTGACCAGGCGCGAATTGAAATGGGGGAGGCGGATAAGCTGACCGCCGAAAAGAATCGTTTTGCCAGCGCTGAAAAGGTGGATTCCGCTCTGCGCGGCGCTTACGGGCTGGTGCTGGATGGCGGCCGCGAGCGCAGCGCCCTGGACAGACTGCGCGCCGCCCAAGAGGCCCTTTCCGCCATCGAAGCGCTGGATGAGTCTTTTCGGAAACTTTCCGAGCGTCTTTCCGCCTGCTTCTATGAAACGGAAGAAATTGGTCTGGAATTGCGCTCCATGATTGAAAGCGAAAGCTTTGACCCGGAACGCTTTGAAGAAGTGCAGGAGCGGCTGGATCTCATCCGCCGCTTGGAGCGCCGCTACGGCATGCCGGCAGATGAACTGGTACGGCATCATGAAGAAATTCGCGATGAACTGATGCGCCTTGGCAGCATGGAGGAACGGCTGAAGCGGGCCGAGACGGAATACAAGCAAAAGCTGCAAGCTTACCGTCAAGCTGCCGGTCAGCTGACGGAAGCCCGCAAAGCGTTGGCCCGGCGCTTTGAAACGTTGATCGAAAGCCAACTTCGGGACTTGGGCATGCAAAATACTCGCTTTGTATGCCAATTTGAGGATTGGAAGCCCGACCAGAAGCGAATCCCTTCTGCAGAAGGCGACGATCATGTGACGTTTTACATAGCTCCCAACCCAGGTGAACCGCTGAAACCGCTGGATAAAACAGCATCCGGCGGCGAGCTTTCCAGGCTGATGCTGGCGATGAAGGCTGCCGCCGCAGACAAAGACGGCGTGCCCTGCATGATTTTTGATGAGATTGACACCGGCATCAGCGGCCATGTAGCGGCTGTTGTAGCGGAAAAAATGTCGGTCATCGCCCGGTATCATCAGGTGCTGTGCGTGACGCATCTGGCTCAGATTGCAGCCATGGCCGACCGGCAATATTTGGTGAAAAAAAACGTGGTAGGGGAACGCACCAAAACGGACGTAACCCTGCTGGACAGCGAGCAGCGGGTTTTCGAAATCGCCAGGCTGCTGGGTGTGACCGATGCCCATCAGGCCAGCGGCTTTGCTCATGCCAGAGAGCTTCTTTCTTCCGCCAACGACTGGAAAAAGAAAAATTGTTAATATAGAAACTTAGCTTTTCCCGAGCAAACAAATGTGCTATACTAAACTACGGCGCTGAAAGCATACGAAAAAGTACAGGAAGGACGAACAAACATGAGTACCGTGTACAATTTTCCCGGCGGCGTGCACCCGCTGGAGGGCAAAGGTGGAAAGGCGGCAACGGCAGGCTTGGCCATCGTGGAAGCCCCTCAGCCGTCCCGCGTGGCTATTCCCTTGCAGCAGCATATTGGCGCGCCTTGCAAACCGTTGGTTGCCAAGGGGGATACCGTAAAGGTGGGGCAAATGATCGGCGAACCCGTCGGTGGAATGAGCGCGGCCATTCATGCCTCTGTTTCCGGCGTTGTGGTGGATTGCCAGTCCTGTATTCTGGCCAACGGCACCCAGCAGCCCTGCGTTATCATCGATAACGATTTTAAGAACGAGTGGGTCGAACTGGAAAAAGTGGACAACCCGGAAGAAATGACCATGCAGCAGCTTTCCGACCTGATGCGCGCCAAAGGCATCGTGGGGATGGGCGGCGCTACCTTTCCGGCGGCTGTAAAGCTGAACGTGCCCGCCGGCAAGAAGGTGGACACGCTGGTGCTCAACGGCGCCGAGTGCGAGCCCTATCTGTCTGCCGATCACCGGCTGATGCTGGAACATGCGGAGCAGATTATCGCAGGCGCACGCATTGTGCAAAAGGCCCTTGGCATCGAGCGGGTGCTGATTGGTATTGAGGACAACAAGCCCGACGCTGTGCAGGCCATGCGGCAAGCCGCCGCTCAGTACGACGCCTTCACCGTGCAGGCGCTAAAAACCAAATACCCGCAAGGCGGCGAAAAGCAGCTGGTGTACGCCTTGACCGGCCGCATTGTCAAGATGGGCGGCTTGCCCCTGGATCAGGGCGTGATCGTGTGCAACGTGGGCACCTGCTACGCCATTTGCCGGGCGGCCTATGAGGGACGCCCCGTGGTGGACCGGGTGGTTACCGTTGGCGGCTGTGTAAAAAAGCCGGCCAACTATTTGGTGCGCATCGGCGCGCCGGTGGAATGGCTGATTGATACGTCTGAAGGCTTTTTGCCGGAAACCCGTATGCTCATTTATGGCGGCCCGATGATGGGCATGGCTATCAGCCGCGAAGATATTCCCATTACAAAGGGCTGCAGCGGCATTTTGGCGTTGGATAAAATCAGCGCGTTAGCCAAAGAGCACCCCTGTATTCGCTGCGGCCGCTGTGTCGCCGCCTGCCCCATGCGCCTGATGCCGGCGCAAATCGACCGGCTTGTGCGCAAGGACTTATTTGACGAAGCGGAAAAGCTGAACGTGATGAACTGCATGGAATGTGGCGCTTGCGCATGGAGCTGCCCCTCCCGCCGCAACCTGACGCAAAGCTGCCGCGTAGCCAAGCGCTTGATTGCTCGGCGCCGCCGTGAGGCGGCCCAGAAAGGAGGCCGTTAACCCATGCAAAAGAAGCTTGTTGTCGCCTCGTCTCCATTTTTGCGCAACACGCCGGTTTCCACTCGCGGCCTGATGCTGGATGTGATCATTGCCATGCTGCCCACGGCGTTGGCGGCCGTTTGGTTCTTCGGCGCTTCCGCGCTGTCGCTGATTCTGGTGGCTGTTGTGTTCGCCGTGCTTTCCGAAGCGGCCTATGAGCGGCTAACCCACCAGGCCTCCACCATTTCCGACCTGAGCGCCGTGGTAACCGGCATGCTGCTGGCGTTTAACCTGCCTGCCAATGCGCCCTGGTGGATGGCGGCTATCGGCTCTGTGCTGGCCATTGTGCTGGTAAAGCAAATGTTTGGCGGACTGGGACAGAATTTTGTGAACCCTGCGTTGGCAGCCCGCACCATTTTGATGTTGTCCTGGACTGCGCTGATGGCGGCTCAGGCTGTGCCCTGCGGCGGCCAGCTGTTTGGTCTGGCCAAGGTGGAGGCCGATGCAGTGGCGTCCGCTACGCCGTTGGTCAACGGCAGCTACTCACTGTGGCAACTGTTTGTGGGCGATGTGCCCGGTATGCTGGGTGAAACCTGCAAGCTGACGCTGCTGCTTGGCGGTATTTACCTCATCGTTCGCCGAGTCATCGACTGGCGGATTCCTGTTACCTTTATCGCAGTGGCCTTCATCCTGTTTTGGATTCACACCGGAACCGTTTATTCCGCGGAAAGCGGTACGCAAAATGCGCTGTATCAGCTTCTCAGCGGCGGTTTGATGCTGGGTGCGTTCTTTATGGCCACCGACTATGTTACTTCGCCCATTACCAAATGGGGGAGAGTTATCATGGGCACGGGCTGCGCTGTCATTCTGTTCGTGATTCGCGTATACAACGGCGGATATCCGGAAGGATGCTCCTTTGCCATTTTGTTTATGAACGTACTCACTCCGCTGATTGACAAATGGACTACGCCCAAAACCTTTGGAACGGTCAAGCCGCCCAAGGCCAAGAAAGGAGGCGCTGAGGCATGATGAAAACCTGCCGCAAAGTGTTCATGAACGGCATCCTGAATGAAAATCCCACCTTCAGGCTGCTGCTGGGCATGTGTCCCACGCTGGCAATTTCTACAGCCGCCTCGCAAGGCTTGGGTATGGGCCTGTCCACTACGTTTGTATTGGTATTTTCCAACCTGGTGATTTCGTTGCTGCGCAATATCATTCCCGAAAAAGTGCGGATTCCAAGCTTTGTGGTGGTTATCGCCACCTTTGTAACCATCATCGACCTGATTATCAAGGCGTTTTTGCCCTCCATGTCCAGTTCGCTGGGAATCTATATTCCGTTGATTGTGGTTAATTGCATTATTTTTGCCCGGGCCGAAGCTTTCGCTTTCAAAAACCCGGTTCTGCCCTCCATCGCCGACGGTCTGGGCATGGGATTAGGCTTTACCTTGTCGCTGACGCTGCTGTCCTCTGTGCGTGAGATAATTGGCAGCGGCAAATGGTTCGGCATGCAAGTCATGCCTGCCAGCTACAAACCCATGGCCATCATTGTGTCGCCCTCCGGCGGGTTTCTCACCCTGGGCATCCTGATTTTGCTGGTCAACGCGCTGGTGAAGTACCTTGAAAAGCGCAAAGCTGCGCGGACAGAGGAGGACATCGCATGAGCAACCTGCTGTTGATTATCGTTGGCGGCGTGCTGGTGAACAACTTTGTCATGTCGCAGTTTTTGGGCATCTGTCCGTTCCTGGGCGTTTCTAAAAAGGTGGAAACGGCTATCGGCATGGGCATGGCGGTTACTTTCGTTATGGCTTTGGCCTCGCTGATTACTTATCTGGTGCAAACCTATCTGCTGGTTCCCCTTAAGCTGGAATACATGCAGACCATCGCGTTCATCCTGGTGATCGCCGTGCTGGTGCAGATTGTGGAAGTGGCGCTAAAGAAAATCAGCCGTTCCCTGTATCAGGCGCTGGGCGTATACCTGCCCCTGATTACCACCAACTGCGCCGTGCTGGGCGTGGCGCTGCTGAACACCCGCGAAGGCTATAACCTGATTGAGTCTGTTGTGAACGGCACTGCCGGCGCGCTTGGCTTTACGCTTTCCATTGTCATTTTTGCCAGTATTCGCGAGCGGCTGGCCACCAGCAATATGCCTAAATGGATGGACGGCTTTGCAGGCGCCCTGATTACCGCCGGTTTGATGTCTCTTGCTTTTCAGGGCTTCTCCGGCCTCATTCATTAAGAAAGGGGGAGACGTAAAATGACTGCTGTTTTAACTGCTGTATTGGTATTGAGCGCAATGGGCGTTGTTTTTGGCTTGTTGCTGATTGGCGCCAACAAGGTATTTGAAATGCCTTCCGACCCAAAGCGCGACGAGGTGCGCGGCGTTTTGCCGGGCGCTAACTGCGGCGGCTGCGGCTTTGCGGGCTGCGACGCTCTGGCAGACGCCATTGCGGCTGGCAGCGCTCCCCTCAATGCCTGTCCCGTTGGCGGCGCTGCCGTGGCGGTGCAGATTGCAAAAATCATGGGCATGGATGCGATGCCTGAACAAGTGCGCAACGTGGCCACCGTTGTTTGCCAGGGAACTCTGGACCGCTGCAAAACGAAGTTTACCTACCACGGAATCCAAGATTGTGTGGCCGCTACGCTAGTGAATGACGGCAACCGCTCCTGCAAATACGCCTGCCTGGGGCTGGGCACCTGCGTTCGCGCCTGCAAATTCGACGCGATTCACATCGACGAACATTCCGGCATTGCCAAGGTGGATCCCGAAAAATGCCAGAGCTGTGGCGCTTGTGTGAAAGCTTGCCCCAAGCATGTGCTTAGCTTGCAGCCCGAAACCGTGCCGGTTCGTTTGCTGTGCCGTGCTGCTGAGGAAGGGTTTCTGGTCAGCGACAACTGCAAAATTGGCTGCGTGGGCTGCGAACTATGCAAAAACGCCTGCAAATTTGACGCTATCACCATTGTGAACCATCTGCCCGTGATTGACCAAAGCAAGTGTACCGGCTGCATGATGTGCGCGGAAACCTGCCCGAACGGATCACTGTGGGGCGATTTTGATAACCGCAAAATCGCCGAAATCCATCGCGAACTGTGTATCGGCTGCACCATTTGCAAGCGTACCTGCAAATTTGAAGCCATTTCCGGCGAACTCAAGCAGATTCACGAGGTGAATGAAGCCTGCACCGGATGCGGTGAGTGCGTGAAAAAATGTCCTAAAAAGGCCATTGAACTGCACATTCGCGATCATGTGCGCGATGCAAACGCCAAGGTGGGCACCACCATTGTGGAGCCTGCCGTGCCTAAGGACGCATAATGACACGCGGCGGACCAATTTCCGCCGCGTTTTCAATAAGGAATGAAAAAGGAGCGATGAAGGTAATGCTGGGTTTTATTGGCGTGGGAAACATGGGAGGAGCCATTCTGCGCGGCGCTTTGAAACAGGGTTTTTTGCAGCCTGAAGAGATCATGATATCGGATCTGGATACCGCCCTGACCGATGAGTTGACCAAAGCTTTGGGCGTTTCCGTTGCCCAAAGCAATGTGGACCTGGCCAAAACCTGCGACTGGATTTTGCTGGCAGTCAAGCCGGTTTATCTGGGCGGCGTTATTGAAGAAATTCGTCAGGCCGCTCAGGGAAAACGTATCATTTCCATTGCGGCAGGCTGGAATGTGGCCAAGCTGCAAGCAGCCTTTGGGCAGGACCATACAGGGAGGATTCTTCGCGTTATGCCCAACACACCTGCTCTGGTAGGAGCCGGTTACACGGCGCTTTGTACGGAAACCACCTTAAGCCAGGCCGAGCTTAACTGGGCGCAAAAGCTGTTCTCTACTTTGGGCAAGGTGCAGCTTTTACCGGAACGCCTGTTTGACGCGGTAATTGCAGTCAGCGGAAGCAGTCCGGCTTATGTGTTTATGTTTATTGAATCCATGGCGGATGCCGCCGTTCGCTTGGGCATGACCCGGCCTGCGGCCATTGAGGCTGCGGCCATGGCCGTGTTTGGATCGGCCAAAATGGTGTTGGACACGCAACAGCATCCCGCCGTTTTGAAGGATCAGGTTTGTTCGCCGGCCGGCACGACCATTGAGGCGGTGCAGGCTCTGGAAAAAGCCGGTTTCCGCGGCGCAGTGATGGACGCAATGGCTGCCTGTGCAGAAAAAAGCCAGGCCATGAGCAAATAAGGGGGAACGGCCATGACGGAGAGCAAGGCGAAGCGCGCCGTTCAGTTATATACTGACGGCGCATGCTCCGGCAATCCAGGACCTGGCGGCTGGGGCTGCATTTTGAACTACAATGGAAAAACCAAAGAACTGTCCGGCCATATGCCGAATACGACCAACAACCGTATGGAGATTTTTGCGGTGATCAGCGGGCTGGGAGCTTTGAAGGAGCCCTGTAAAGTAGACGTCTATTCTGATTCGGCCTATACGGTAAATGCCTTCCGCCAGCATTGGATTGAGAATTGGCAGAGCAACGGCTGGATGAACAGCAAAAAACAGCCGGTTGAAAACAGCGACTTGTGGAAACTGCTCGTGCAAATCATTCGTATCAAAAAGCACGAGGTGACCTTTCATAAGGTGAAGGGCCATGCTGATAATCCATGGAACAATCGTTGCGACGAGTTGGCTACATCGGCCATCAAGGAATACCGCCGCATCAACGGTCAGGAGGAAGCAGGCGTTGCTTCGCCGGCAGGGGAGAAGAAGGCATAGGAAATCCTGCTGCGAGTATCTCGATTTGTCAAAGAAAACCTTCGGGAAGCGGATAGAAATCATGCCTGTAACTGTAGCAGCACGCAAGCAAGCGGAGAGTTTTCAGCTTGCTCGAAAATGGTCTTTCGGTTCTGAAAAGTTCGCCATAGGGCGAGCTTTTTTGATGTCTGGAAAATGCGTCCCCAAAAAGAGGAGGATAAAGCCAACGCTCAAACGTGGGGGACAGTCTCGTCGTAGTCTTTGTGGTAGCGCGATCCTCTAGTTGACGGCCTGTGAGGCGTGCAGAAGCGCTTCTTCTGTTTTGGAGGGAGTTTTGTTTTGAGGCTTCAAGCGTTTTCGACCCCTTTATTCAAAATACTCACTTGACAGGCAGGGCATAGAAGCGTATACTAGGCTTAAACTATTCGCTAAAGAACACTTTTACGAATAGTTATGGTCATCAGGAGGGAAAAATGGCTACCATGAACTATCAAGAGCAGCTTAACGCCGAACGCACCGAAAAGATCCGGAAAATGCTGCATGAACTGCCCATCGCCTGTACTGATTTTATTAACAGCATCGCCATGACCACCAGTCCGTTAACACGCATGGCTTACACCATCGATTTGCAAACATTCTGCGATTATGCCGTCAAGGAATTGCCCTATTTTGCCGATAAAAAGCCCGCCGACTGGACCGACGATGACTTGGGACATTTTTCCGCTAAAGAACTAAACGGCTATGCGGACTACCTGACGCTGTATTTCAAAGATGCAGTTTCAGGGGAAGATCAAAAAGTGCTTCGCAATCATGAATGTGGCGTTATGCGCAAGCTTTCCTCGCTGCGTTCCTTTTTCGACTTTTTATTTAAAAATGAGCGTATCAGCGGAAATGTAGCGGCATTGGTTTCCCTGCCTAAGCTCCATGAAAAGCCTATTCTTTATTTGATTGGCCCCGAGGTGGAGCGGCTGCTGAGCATAGCGGACGATGGTTCAGAGCTTACCAAAACGCAGCAAAGCTTTCATAAGCATACCCACGCCCGGGACTACGCAATTTTGATGCTGTTTCTTGGCACCGGAATCCGGGTGAGCGAATGTGTGGGCATCAACATGGATGACCTGGATTTTCAAACCAACGCCGTACTGGTCACGCGCAAGGGCGGCAACCAGGTGATTTTATATTTCCCTCAGGAAGTAGCGGATGCGCTGAAAGCCTATTTGGAGGAGCGTAAGCAAATCAAGCCATTAACCACAGAGGATGCGCCTGCGCTGTTTTTATCGCTTCAACGCAAGCGCATCACCCAGCGCGCCGTGCAAAAAATGGTCAAAAAGTATTGCGCTTTGGCGGTTCCTCTCAAAAAACGTATGAGTCCTCATAAACTGCGCAGTACGTATGCAACCAGGCTGTACCATGAAACCGAAGATATTTATCTGGTTGCCGAAGCATTGGGCCATGCAGACGTAAACACCACCCGAAAGCACTACGCAGCCATGAGCGACCAGCGCCGCAGACAGGCTGCTCAAAATACGCATTTGCCTAAAATGTTTCATGATGAAAAAGAATAATCAAAACAGAAACATTTGTTCGCAAATCTCTTGCCAAAACAATGGCTTTTGTGGTATGCTTTTGCTGGATGAAAAGAAAACATAAGGAGGAAGCGTTATGAGCAATCCCCGTGGCGACACGCAGGCCAAAATCCTTGCGTATATTGAAAAAGCAACGCTTCAAAAGGGCTATCCCCCATCGGTTCGCGAAATTTGCGAAGCGACCGGGCTCAAAAGCACTTCAACCGTGCATGGGCATTTGATTCGTTTGGAAAAAAAAGGCCTGCTTTACCGTGATTCCATGAAGCCGCGGGCCATTTCCGTTCCCAGCGATCATCAAATGTACCGTACCGATATGGTGCAGGTGCCGGTGGTAGGTAAGGTAACGGCTGGCGTTCCCATTACCGCTACGGAAAACATTGAGGACTATATTGCGCTGCCTCAGGCCATGCTGGGCGAAGGGGAGCATTACATTTTGTCCGTCAGTGGCGAAAGCATGATTGAAGCCGGCATTATGGACGGCGATTTTGTGGTTGTCAGAAAACAAAACGTGGCTTATCATGGGGACATCGTCATTGCCATGATTGAGGACGAGGCTACGGTAAAGCGCTTCTACAAGGAAAACGGCGTTTTTCGTTTGCAGCCGGAAAACCCTACGATGAAGCCCATTATTGTTCCAGAAGTAACCATTCTTGGCAAGGTTGTATCCCTTTACCGCATCTTTTAATCTATCGTAAGGAGCTGAAACGCCATGGCATTTTGGGAGCAGGGACTTCGACTGCTGTTGGCTGTGGTTATTGGCTGTATCATCGGCATTGAGCGCGAACGCAAAAACCGTCCGGCAGGTATGCGCACCCATGTATTGGTGTGTGTTGGCGCATCCATTATCGCCATTATGGAAAGCCTGATGATTGCCGATACCATTACCCTGAATATGAACAACGAAAGCACCGGCATTGCCGTCAGCTACGGCCGCATCAGCGCCCAGGTAATCAGCGGTATCGGCTTTTTGGGTGCGGGTACCATTTTCATCAGCCAGAAGAAAATCGCCGGTCTGACCACAGCCGCCTCTTTGTGGAACGTCGCCTGCCTGGGCCTGGCGGTTGGCATGGGCTATTACGCCATCGCCATTGCCGGTTGCGTAATCGTCATTGTTACCCTGTCTCTGCTTCAGCGCGTGGTGCGTGTAAACGCCGTAAAGCATGTGGAGGTGAAGTTCATTCACCGGGTAGAAACCATTGCTTTCATCAATGAGTATTTTCAAAGCATTGGCGTAAAGGTGCTGGACATCGACTTCCACGTGGAGAACAAGGGAAAGTATAACCTGTATACCAATATTTATACCCTGGATATGCCGGGGAAAACGACATACAAGGACATCGTAAACAAACTGTCCGAGTATGCCAACATTCAAGGCATACGTACACGAAACATTTAACTGAGCGCCCGTACACACAAGTTCACAGGCAAAGTGCTTTGCCACTCAATTGCTGTGTCTTGGCATCATTCTTGTCTTGATTGACTGCTGTCAGATACTAACGGCGGTTGCATCCGCGCTTCAAAAACTTTCAGGCAATTGCACTCCCCTTACAGGCGAGAAACGGGTGGGAATTGATTCGTTTTCTTTTCAGTATGTCGCTTTTCATCCGTGCCGCTTTTGGACGCAGATTTTGAGACTTCACTTACCAAACCCTTGCTTTGCGCGGAAGGAGGCTGTGCCCTCTGGTTTTCAGAGCGTTTTTTTGCAAGATGGGTGTGTAGGCAAGGGAGCACTATCATCAACCGGTTTTCCAATTGGCTGAAGCGGCGTTTCGCCGCTTCAGACTGTCGAAAGACCCTATAGGAGCGCGCACGCCCGCAAGCAAGGCTGCTGGTTCACGGAAAAAGTGTTTCGGTACAAGGCTTAAAAACCACGGCAGGAGGCAGTGCCTCCCGCCTCTCTCTTTTTTGACGGCCTGA
This sequence comes from uncultured Clostridia bacterium, assembly GCA_934621485.1. Classification (GTDB taxonomy): domain Bacteria; phylum Bacillota; class Clostridia; order Christensenellales; family Aristaeellaceae; genus Limiplasma. The sequence continues at coordinate 10,847 of CAKTUS010000020.1, read as the reverse complement.
AGCGGCGTTTCGCCGCTTTTTTATTGCACAGTATTGCTCCTTTTCCATACGCTGAAAGCGTGGACGCTGTTGAAAAGGAGGAAATGTTCATGAGCCGTAATCTATCGCCCTTTGCCGCGCTAACCGGGGATGAAAAACAAATCAAATGGCTGGAGTACCAAACCATTCGCTTACCCTACATACAAGGCGCTGTAGACGCCGCGCCGCCTGAAGCGCCCGCTAAGGCGGAAGAACCTTTGCAAAAAGGGCAGGACTCCCCTATTCCCCGCCGCTTTCCCGAGCCGCCCCCTGAGGTTCCGCGGGTATATTCCGATTTTCAAAAAACTCGTCATAGTCAATATGACGCCGTTATTGCCCGCATGAAGCAGGCGGAAATGAACACAACCCGATACCATAGCCACATCGATTAAAGGCTACGCAAAAAATCGCAAAGGCGCTTGCCCTGCACGGCAGGAGTCTTATGGGTCATGACATAGGTTCTGGCCGCTTCGCCAAGTTTGGCACGCTCCTGGGGCGTTCGGCTCATCATCGCTCGAACGGCGGCTTGGATTCCTTCGGCTCCCCTGCCGTCGATATAGCAAAGATAGGGATCATAGTCTTCCGGTATTCCTTCCAGACGATAGCACAGCACCGGTTTGCCGGAACGCATATACTCCAGGGTTTTGCTTGGAAAGGAATAGCGCGTAAACAAACCGGAGGAAGGCCGCGGGTTTATCAGGCAGGCGGCCTGTCTTTGCAGCTTTAACGCCTGTTCCCTGGGCACAAGGCCAAAATACCGAATGTTGGGATGCCGCTTTGCCGCTTCCTCCACTGCGTTTTGTGCGCCGCCTTGTCCGCAAATCCACAGTTCTGTTTCCGGCATTTGGGCAAAGGCCGTCAGCAGTTCGCCAATCCCCAATTCCGTTTCCAGCGTGCCGGTATAGAGCACGCTGTTTTGGATTTCTACAGACTGAATTGTATTGCTGGTTTCTTGAATCAGCCCTTCCATGACAAGATACGGCTTTTGCCCAACCTCTAACGCTTCCGCCATGGGCCGTGTTAACAGGACATATCCGTCCATACGCTTACAAAGCTCCATACTGGCTTTTCCAAGCCTGTATTCCAGCTTCTTCATCAGCCCTTTGCGTCCTGTAGGTAACCCCAAGTCGTTTGGCAAATCCGTAACGATGACGGTGGCTTTCATATCAAGATACTTTGCTTGAAGGGATGCTACAGCTTGCAGATAAGGCAAATATAACGTATAAATCAATACGGTACGGTTTTCGACACTTTTTTTCAACCAGGTTTCCAGCGCTGCTGCTGCTGCCCGTCTGCGCATGGCCTGCTTCCAAGGGGGCACATTCAGGCAAGAAAGATTCCAGATGCTTTTTTCATCATGCCAGCCCTTTGAAATCCAGGGCTTTCGATATTGCAGCGGGAAGATACCAACCGGAAGGCAATTGACAATGCTGAGGCTTTCGCCAGAACGAAGCTGCTGCCGGATGCCCGCTATATAGGCATACTGATAGCTGTTGATCTGGTTTTGGATTTTATCCTTTGCATTTGAGCGCGCTTCTTCTATTTGGTCTTGTGGATACAGCAGGGTCAGCATCAGCACATTCATGGACATAGCTCCTTATATAAATCCAAATAGGATTGGAATGTCCGTTTGCAATCAAACAGCTGCGCTCTTTGCAGACAGCCGCGCGTCAGCGATGGCTTTTGACGGCATAGCTGGTCAATTGCTTTGCAGAAAGCATCCAGATCTCCTTGAGGCGTCACAATTCCACATTCCCCCACTGCCTCCGGACAGCCGCCCGTTTCAAATACGGCTACTGGCGTGCCGCAGGCCAAGGCTTCCAGATTCACCATGGGCATGTTGTCCTCCAGCGTTGGATTGGCCAAACAATCGGCCGCCGTGTACCAAGCCGCCAGCTCCTGCTGGTTTTGGGTATGCGCAATACCAAGCATCTGTTTCGGCAAAGCGGCTATTTGGCTTTCTGAGAGTCCGATAACCACAAAGCAGTATTCCGTTCCCAGCTTTTGGGCGGCCTCTATTAAATAGCGCAATCCCTTCCGTTCATCCCATTCCGCAGCCACAGCCAGCACAATTTTTCGCCCGTTGATGCCATAGCGGCTTGCAATGGTACTGGAAATTGGGCGAAAAACTTCCAAATTCACGCCGTTTGCAATCACACGCACCGGGTATTTTGCCAAAAAAGACTGTCTCAGCGGCTTGGTCATCCACTGGCAGGGCGCAACAAAGGTCAACCTGTCTACTTGGGTAAACAGGCGCTTTTTGTGGTGAAAGTTACGCCTGGCTCCGCTGGGACCCACGCAAATGGGATAGCTGGTTTTTTGAGGGCAGTTTCGACATTGTGACTGCCAACGACGGCAATTCACATAATCAAAATAGGCGCAATGCCCCGTAAAGGGCCAACAATCGTGTAATGTCCACACAACCGGCTTCTTTGTTTGAGTCAAATAACCAAACAGCAGGGAAAGGTTTACATAACAGCCGTGCAGATTATGCAGATGAATTACATCCGGCGCAAAGCAATCCATTTCCTGTATCAGCCGCCGGGTCCCCCAATGGCTGCCGTAGCCCTCGGCGTCTGTCAATTTTCGTATGGCGCCATGCACTTTGCGCTCCATGGGGGTACCGATTCGGTAGGCAAAAGGCTCAGAATCTGGCGAAATGCCCTGAACGCCATATCCGATGCGGCACTCTCCCCCATCTGCCTGAACCAGCTTGGCAATCTCCGCCGCAATACGCCCGGTGCTTTTCACACCGCAAAAAGTGTTGAGCTGGAATACGCGCATTTTTCATCCTTTCGCAAGCTGATTAAGCAGGGCCTCCAGCTTGTCCATGTGCTCTTTTTTCGTAAAATGGGCGTCTGAATAACGCCTTCCGTTTTGTCCAAGCTGTTCCCAGTTTGGCGTTGCCAAAAAGCGGCGCACCACGCCGGCAAAAGCCTTCGGATTGTCCGGAGGGGCGCAAAAACCGCATTGAGCTTGCTCAATAACATAGGCAGTTTCGCCTGCAATGGACCCAAGTACAGGCTTGGCAGCGGCCATGTAGCTTTGCACCTTGCCCGGCAAGGTGTCGTTCACGCTGATATCGTCCCGCATGCTCACAAGCATTGCATCGGCCATGGCATAAAAGGCGGGCATTTCTTCCAGCGGCCTGCGACCGTAAAAATGCACTCTTTCCCCCAGATGCAAAGTATCGGCCAGCGCCTTGCAGGCCTGCGCGTTGGATCCGTCGCCTACGATGTGCCACTGAATCGGTTCTTCCTTTAAGAGCGCCGCAGCCTGCATCAGCACCTCCACCGCCTGCACCTTGCCAATATTGCCGGCAAACACCAGGTTTACGGTGTTTTCTCTTGGCTTAGCCGGCAGCGGCTTTTGAAAAATGTCATCTGCAAACTGCGGCATGTATTGCTCGTCGTTTACCTCAATTCCGTGCACTGTTTTCAAATACCCCTGAAAACGCTTGGAAGAATACACCAGCAAATCCGCTTTTCCATATACCCATTTACTGACCCGCTTCATAAACCGGTACAGCAGATGGCTTTCCGGCACATTCATGGCGGCTAAACAGGCCGGCCAAATATCCAGTACATAAATCATGAGCTTTTTGGGGCTAAAGCAACGCAGTAATGCCGCCGGCAAGCTCATGAGCACCGGCGATGTAGAATAGGCGTATACCACATTGTAGTCTCGCTTCAAGAGCAGAGCATGAAAGCAGGCGGAAACCATGAAGCTGACATAGTTAACTGCCAGACCCGCTTTTCCGGGCCGACGGCCAATTTCAAAGCAGCGGCGAATTTCCACCCCGTTTCGCTGCTGCCTGCGGTTGCGAAAATGCCGGTATTCCTTTGGAACAATGCCGGATGGATAATTGGGCAACCCTACCAGCGCAGTTACCTGATGACCGCGCCGGACCAGGTTTTCGCAGATTTCCGTTACCCGAAAATTTTCTGGCCAGTAATGCTGGCAAATGACCAAAACTTTCATCTGCAGCGGCCTTTATTGAGCAGCGCCGGTACGCTCAAACAGCTTTTCGGCTTCCTTGCGGGCGCGCGCCTTGATCAGTTTTTCATCCATGGTAAGATAAACGCCTTCCTGGTAGAGCACCTGACCATTCACCATGGTCAAACGAACGTCGCTGCCTTGTGTTGCATAAATCAGATTGCCTTCGATATCATTGCAGGGAATCATTTGCGGCACATTCATATCTACCAGAATCAGGTCCGCCAGGTAGCCGGGTTTCAACAGGCCCAAATCGTTGTAGCCCATCGCCTGAGCGCCGTTGTAGGTTGCCGCCGCCAGCACTTGGGCCGGGGAAACAACGGTTGGATCCAGCAGCGTACCCTTTTGCAGCATGGGCATCAGCTTGATTTCCTCCCACAGGTTCAGGCTGTTATTGCTGGCGACGCCATCGGTGCCCAACGTAATTTTACAGCCGCGCTCCAGCATTTTGGCAATGGGTGCAATCCCGCTGGCCAGCTTCAGATTGCTGATAGGGTTATGCAAAATATAGACGCCCTTCTGAGCAAAAAGGTCTATGTCCTTATCCGTCATCCACACGCAATGGGCGGCCAGCAAAGGCACGTCTGTCAAGCCGATGTCGTCCAGATATTGAGGCGGCGTGGCGCCACGCCGTTTGATGCTTCCTTCAAAATCCAATTTGGTTTCACTTACATGAATATGAACAGGTACCTTAGACCGGATAGCGGCGTCGCGGGTTTTTTCCAGCACCTTTCGGGTGGTGGTGGCTTCGCTATGGGGACCAAAGCACACGCGGATGCGGTCGTTCACATGGTTCCATTTTTCCACAAACGCAATGCCGGGCAGCAAATCGTTGCAGCTTTCATCAAAATCGATGACGCCGTAGCTTAGCAGCGCACGCATACCGCTGTCCCGCACGGCTTCGGCCTCTCTGTCCATATGGAAGTACATGTCGTTGAAAGAGGTGGTGCCAAAGCGCAGCATTTCCAGAATCCCCAAATCGGTGCCGGCCCTTACGGCTTCGTCTGTCAGATGCTTCTCCACCGGAAAAATGGCCTCATTCAGCCAGCGTTCCAAGGGCAGATCGCTGCCGCAGGAGCGCAACAGCGTCATGGGGGTATGAGCGTGCATGTTACACAGTCCCGGCATGGCAAAACACCCTGTGCCGTCAATGATTTTGTCGGCTTCAAAGGCGGGAGCCTGGCTTTGCGGTCCTGCATACGTAATGCGGTTTCCGTCTATCTGGATTTCAGCGTCCGGCACAAAGGGAACGTGACTTTCCGTTGTAACGCCGGGCGTTAACAGTACATTGGTGATTTTTGTGCGCATTGCTCTGGCACCTCCGCTTATAGAATGTAGCGCCGAGTATCCAGGGTCACTTCATCCTTGCCCAAGTGCTCCACCACGTAATCGCCGTTGATGTTCAGATACACATTAGGCATTTCCTCGCCGCCAGCGTTAAAGCTGATATCCTCCAGCAGCTTTTCAAAAACGGCAAACAAGCGCCGCGCGCCGATGTCCTCCTTGGTTTCGTTCATCACATAGGCTGCGTGAGCGATCGCATCGATGGCGCTGTCCTCAAAGGAAAGGAACACCTTATCTACGGCCAGCAGCGCCTCGTACTGACGCGTGAGCGCGTTTTCCGGCTGGGTCAGAATGGCTTTGAAGTCCTCCTGGGTCAGGCTCTTGAGGGTTACATGCACGGGAAATCGGCCTTGTAATTCGGGAATCAGGTCGCTGACCTTGGCCACATGGAACGCTCCCGCTGCAATAAACAGCATAAAATCGGTACGCACAGCGCCGTACTTGGTATTTACCACGCTGCCCTCTACAATGGGCAGAATATCCCGCTGCACGCCTTCGCGGCTTACGTCCGGGCCGTGACCGCCGGCAGAGCGGCCGGCCACCTTGTCAATTTCATCAATGAACACAATGCCCTGCTGTTCCGCTCGGCGAATGGCTTCCTCCCGCACTTGATCCTCATCGATCAGCTTGTCGGACTCTTCCTCCAGCAGAATCTTGCGGGCTTCCCTGACCTTTACACGGCGAATTTTGGTGCGTTTTGGCATCATGCCGCCCATCATATCCCCAATATTGATGGAATTGCCGCCAACCTCCAGTTCGGGCATGGCGTCCTCCACCTCAATTTCAATTTCCCGGTCCTCCAGCTTGCCTTCCCGAAGCTGCTGCAAAATATCTTCTCGACGAAGCGCCAGCTTTTCCTGCTCCTCCTTAGGTACATCGGGCTCCTTTTTCGCCCCGCCCATCAAAAATTCAAAGGGATTGGCCGGCGTCTTTTTGGGTGGATGCACCAGCAGCGTTACCAAACGGTCCTCCGCCAATACGCTGGCCCGCGTTTCCACCTTGGCGGAAAACTCCTTGCGCACCATGCGAATGGCGTTTTCCGTCAGGTCGCGAATGATGCTTTCCACATCACGGCCCACATAGCCCACTTCCGTAAACTTGGTAGCTTCCACCTTTACAAAAGGAGCGTTTACCAGTTTAGCCAACCGGCGGGCAATTTCCGTCTTACCCACGCCGGTAGGGCCAATCATCAGAATGTTCTTTGGGCTGATTTCATTGCGGATGGATTCGTCCAGCTGGGCGCGGCGGTAACGGTTGCGCAGGGCAATGGCGACGGCGCGCTTGGCCTCGTCCTGACCGATAATATAGCGGTCCAGTTCTCGCGTAATCTCGCGGGGGGTTAGCTCTTTCATTTTGTCACGCCTCCTACAGCGTTTCTACACTGATATGATCGTTGGTATACACGCAAATGGAGGCGGCAACCTCCAGCGCTTTCACAGCGATGCTTTCCGCCGAAAGGTCGGTGTTTTGCACCAGAGCCCGGGCGGCCGCCAAGGCAAAGTTCCCTCCGGAACCGATGGCGCATACGCCGTCATCCGGGTCGATGACCTCGCCGTTGCCGCTCAAAATCAGCAGGCTGTTTTTGTCCGCCACAATCAGCATGCTCTCCAGTTTGCGAATGGCATTGTCGCCGCGCCATTCCTGAGCCAGGCTTACGGCTGCACGCTCCAGGTTGCCGCCACACTGAGTCAGCTTTTCCTCAAAGCGCTCGCACAGGGTAAAGGCGTCCGCTACAGAACCGGCAAAGCCGGCAAGTACCTGCCCGTTGTACAGCTTGCGCACCTTTTTGGCGCTGGACTTAAATACGGTGTGCTCCCCCATGGTTACCTGTCCGTCGCCGGCAATGGCAACCTGGTCGCCGCGCTTTACGGCGCAAATGGTTGTTCCCATCATGGTCATTGCAATCACTCCTCCGTTGCAGCATAAAGCGCCAAAATCCATTGGGCCAGGTTTCTCCCGGCCAGACGGTCCAGATGGGTGGGATAGCGATATTCCGGCATGCCGTCGGCATTGGTGCTCAAATCGTTCATCAACAGGTGATTCAGCCCGCGAAAGGATTTGAAATCCGCAAAGGTTGAATTGACGCCCAGCTGCTCAATATAGGCGCGACGGCCGTTATCCTCGGAAACCACCGCATCTTCCCGTCCCTGCACGATATAGGTAGGCAGCTTCAGCTTTTTCAGCAGCTTGACAGGGTCGTTTTGTTCCATATCCCAATAATAATAACCGTTATGGCCAAACAGCGTCAGTTCTCTGGCGGCGTTTTCCTTCATGCGGTCCATTTTGCGCACGGCGTTCTGCACGGTTTTCAGGTCGCTTTCAGCAATGGTGTCCTTATAGCGGTTGTAATCCAAGTCCAGCAGCCGCTGAGGAGAGCCGCCAATCAGAATCATGGCCCGAACCGCTCCGTCCGATTCGGCTGCAATGCGCGGCACAATCTTCGCGCCAACGCCGTGCCCAATCACCACAATGCGTTTTTTGTCAATCCGTTTGTCTGTTGCCAGCAGCGCTACGGCAGACAGAGCGTCCTCCACCACTTCTTCCCGCACCGTTTCAAACGTGGCGTTTGGGTACGCATAGCTGCGCTTGTCGTAGCGAATAACGGCAATTCCCATGTTTCCCAACGCGTCAGCCAGGTCTGCAAAAAACGCGGTTTGCCCGAGGGTACTGTTCATATCCAGCGCGCCCTCGTCATGTACCAGCACGCAGGCGGGCACCTGGTTGGTTGCGCTGGCGTCCAGCGGCATGGTCAGCTTTCCGCTGAGCGGATAGGTTTGGGTGCCAACCGTAATCTCAATTTCCTGGTAGCGATCTTCCTCTGCAACGGGCTCGCCGTCTACCAGCAGATGGTTCTCATCATAATAATCCTGCTTTTCGGCAGGCATGAATTCAACGGCCATAACCTCCCAGTCGTCTTCCTTGTCCTTATGCGTGAAATACATGTCCAGGTCCTGCTTTTCCATGCACAGGTGGAGCACATGCGTTTTTAACTGCAGCTCCGGTTCCTCAAAATAGCGGTACGTGCCCAAGCCTACAAACGCGCCGGTCATCCATTCCAAATCCACCAGCAGCGCCTCGTAAGAAGCCAAGGGCATATACCGGCGAATTTGCAGGTCATAATACCCCCACAGGCGGCTCATCGACGTGCCTTCGATATAATCCAGCGCATATTCGCGCACGGTGTCCTCGGTCCATACGGGAACGTCGTCGTTCATTTGAACGTTCTTTTTGGCCATGGCCGCCGGGCATATGCCCAGCATCAGCGCAACGGCCAGCATCACAGCAACAAGTTTTTTCATTGCAACCAATGCCTCCTTCTGTACACAGCATACCATAATCCCGTGGTTCTGACCATAGCTACAGCTCCATTTGTGCAATCAGCCGGTCTATTTCCGTCAAAGCGCGTTCCGAAATTCTTTCATAGCGCTGCTGCTTGTTGCGGATGCGCTTTTCCCCCGGCGCAACCTCCAGCGGGTCGATCAGGCCAAAAGCGCAGTTCATGGGCTGGAAGCGCTTGTTGGGGACGCTTACGTAACGCCCCATCGCTCCCAAGGCAGTCTGCCCGCTGAAATGAGGCGGCTGCTTGCCCTGCTGACGATAGGCGATTGACAACCCCACCAGCAAACCGCTGGCGGCGCTTTCCACATACCCCTCTACGCCGGTAATCTGCCCGGCAAAGGAGATGCGGGGCTGCGCCATCACGCGGAAGGTATCGTCCAAAAAGCCGGGACTGTTCAAAAAGGTATTGCGGTGCATAACGCCCAAACGGGCAAATTCCGCGTTTTCCAGTCCGGGAATCATGCCGAACACGCGCCGCTGCTCCGGCCAGGTTAACCGCGTCTGAAAGCCGACGATGTTGTAGAGGGAACCGGCAAAGTTGTCCCGGCGCAGCTGCACCACGGCAAAGGGCTCCTTTCCGGTGCGCGGATCCGGCAGACCTACCGGCTTGAGCGGCCCGAAGGCAATGGCCATGTCGCCCCGCTTGGCCATGCTTTCAATGGGCATGCAGCCCTCAAAGACCGCCTTTTCCTCAAAGCCGCGCACATCCACCGTCTGCGCTGTTTGCAGCTCGCGCACAAAGGCCATGTATTCCTCCCGATTCATGGGGCAATTCAGGTAGTCCGCACCCCGGTCGTAGCGCGAGAGGCAATACACCTTATCCATGTTCAGGCTGTCGGCCGTTACAATGGGGGCCGCCGCATCGTAAAAATGTAGAGTGGACAAGCCGTCCATACGGCTGATCGCCGCAGACAGAGCATCGCTGGTTAAAGGACCCGTTGCAATAACGACCGTGCCTTCAGAAGGAATTTCGGTTACTTCTTCCTGATGCAGCCGAATCAACGGATGCTGACGAACGGCCTGGTCAACGCAGGCGGAAAAGGCAGTGCGGTCCACCGCAAGCGCGCCGCCGGCAGGCACAGCCGTTTCATCGGCCGCACGCATAATCAGGGAATCCAGCTTTCGCATCTCAGCCTTGAGCAGCCCTACGGCGTTGGTAAGACGGTCGCTGCGCAGGCTGTTGCTGCACACCAGCTCCGCCATGGTATCCAACGATTGAGCGGGGGTTTTGCGCTGAGGCTTCATTTCATACAGCTCCACCGGCACGCCCCGCTTGGCCAGCTGCCAGGCGGCCTCGCACCCTGCCAAGCCGCCTCCGATAATGGTAACGCTCACAGGCGTTCATCCTTCCTGTCTTTTTTATTCCTCTTCGTCCTGCTTTTCAACGCTTTCTTTGTAACGGCAGGTTTCGTTTGCACACAAGTGGATTTCTTCGCCGTGTTTGCCGCGCTTTTTCACCATATAGCTGCCGCACCTGGGGCATTTTTCGCTAATGGGCATTTCCCAGCTGACAAAATCGCACTCCGGGTAACGCTCACAGCCATAGAATTTCCGGTTTTTCTTGCTGGTTTTCTCCATTAGCCGCGCGCCGCACTTGGGACAAGGCGCTTCGATATACGTGAGAATCGGTTTGGCGTTGCGGCACTCAGGAAAATTGGGACAGGCAAGAAATTTTCCAAAGCGCCCCATCTTGTATACCATCATGGCGCCGCACTTGTCACACTGAACGTCGCTCACCTCGTCCTTAACCTCTACCTTTTCAATCTGGTTCTCGGCCACATTCAGCATTTTTTCAAAGGGCGGATAAAAATCGCGCAAAATCTGCCGCCACTGTTCGCCGCCTTCTTCCACCGTATCCAGCTTGTCTTCCAGCAAAGCGGTGAAAGCCGTATCGATGATGGGGCCAAAATACTCCATCATCATGCTGGTAATCATGCGGCCCAGTTCGGTTGGATACAGGCGTTTTTTCTCCCGGGACACGTAGCCGCGGGAAATGATGGTGGTAATCGTGGGCGCATACGTACTGGGCCGGCCGATGCCCTTATCCTCCAGGGCCTTTACCAGGCTGGCCTCCGTATAGCGGGCAGGCGGCTGCGTAAAATGCTGAAGGGCCTGTACATTCTGAAAGATGACGGAGTCGCCCTCCTGAG
>CAKTUS010000019.1 GCA_934621485.1 uncultured Clostridia bacterium | reverse complement strand
GCTAATCAGCAGCTTGCAGCGCCGTCCGCAAAGGACGGCGCTTTTGTCTGCCGAAAAAACTCTGGGAGGCATCGGAGAGCCGCAGCCCTCCGATTTTCATTCCGAAACCGGCGGCGTGTACGTCGTTCGGCCGCCTTGCGCAGCAAGGCTTTCCTTACGCTCCTTGCCGCCCGGCGAGCCGCAGGCGAGCAGGCAAAGAGCGCTTCTCGTTCTGCATCGTCATCCTTTATGGACGGCGCTTTTCTCGTATTCCCATTCAAAACACGCCGTTTGCAATGCCTTCCTTGCTCACATTGGCAATGCGCACGGCCGCCTCCTCAAGCGCCCTCCTCAGATAGCTTTCCATCTCCGCCGCACCGAGAATACCGGACAGCAGCTCGGCCAGCGCCTGCCGCAATTGCATGCCGATTGCCTCCGCCGTTCGGCCCTCAAAACGCTCCGCCAGCCGCTGCCGTTCGGATTCGGATAGCACCAGTCCCTCTTGTCCTGAATGCAGCATCCAGCCTCCTGTAGCGCTGAGCAGAATCGGGGAGCAAAGATTGATGGGAAGCTCCTCATAGTCCGCACAATGCCGTCGCAGCACCCGCTGCATGTCGCAAACGGAAAACAGACTCATGAACCGGTTTTCCAGCAGCAGCTGCGCCAGCCACTGATTCAAGTAGTCAATGCCCAGAAGCGTTTCCGATACAGGAATCAGCAAAGGATAATCGATGGTGCAGGGAATCTCCGGGATCGTGGGATCAGCGTGGTCAAAAAAGCTGCCGATGGAGCGCACCGTTGTAAGCAGGGTATCGCTTGGTACCTTTGGAAGAGTGTTCATCACCTGCATCCAGACTTTGCGGCCCGTTTCCGCTTTTTGCCGCAACCGTTCCTGACCCTGCCGGTAGGCGGCGAACAAATCCCCTCCATGCAGTTCCTCAGGAACCTGCTTCAGGGCAAAGCACACGGCGGCAAACACCTGCTGTGCAACCTCAACCCGTACCGAGCTGCTGTCGCCCATGGTATGGCGGCGCAAACAGTCCGTAAGCAGCGGCTGCATGTAAGAAAGCAGCTGCTTACGCTCCTGTGCCGTTAGCGGCAGCATCGCCAACGGTTCGAGCATATCCATTCTCATTCTTTCTCCTTTCCCAACGCGATGCGCACCAGCCTTTCGGGCGAAGTTTCGGCCAGATACTCCAGTGATCCCTGTGCTTCTCCGTTAAACAGTTTTTCCATCACAGAAATCAGTTCCGCATCGCTCAGCGCGTCCGCGGTTTCGTTTTTGAGCGCATAAAACAAGGCTTGGGCTTCTCTGAGAAAACCCGCAAAGCCGTCTCGCTCCAAAAAGGGAGAGTCACAAAAAGCATATACCAAGTCAGGCAGAACGCCGGGGCCAAATTCCAACCGTCCCGTGTCTTCCAAAGCCTCCTTGCGGGCCTCTTGCAGCGTTTTCAGCTGTGCCTGCGTCAAGGAAAGACCGTACCGCTGCGCCAGCTGGCAGCATTGTTCATCTGCCCGCTGCTGAATGGACAATGCCTCGTTTTGCACCAAAAGTTCCTGTTTCATAATCCTCCACCTCCGAAATGGCAGTGTAGCGACTTCTGCGCCAGAGTACAAGACTTGACTTTTTGCCCGTTTTGTGGTATGATAAGTGCATGAAAAAACGGCTGTAACCTGGCGTTACAGCCGTTTTACTGCTTTTTGCTTTATTTCAGTAATTCTTGAATTCTGCTTTCTCCATACACGCGCACGCCATGCCGTTTCAGCAGAGAGGCGCACACGCCGTCCCCCTTGCAAAGCGTGCCTGTGAAGCTGCCGTCGTAAATGTCGCCGCATCCGCAGGAAGGGCTGCGCTCTTTCAGCAGCGCACAGGTGCAGCCCGTCAATTGAGCCAGCCGCAGGGTTTCCTGCGCTCCCTGCTCATACTGAGCCGTCACGTCGCGTCCGTCTTGAGTAACGATGCGGTCGTCTCGGCGTTCGCTGGGCGTTCGAGGCGTTGGCAGTCCGCCAAGTACTTCCGGGCATGCCGGAATCAGCACATAGCGGTCCATGATCTGGTCCAGGCAAGCCAGCGGCTTACGACCGCCGTCGTAACGGCATTTGATTCCCATCAAGCAAGCGCTGATCAGCAAATTCACACTTTTTCTCCCTTCCTGCACGCGCCTTCCAGCGTCAACAGCTTTGCTTTCCCGCATAACGCACCGGTTTGCCTTTTGGCGCCTACCACGCGGTGGCAGAACATCGCCATGGAAAGCAGGCTGCCGCGGTTTTCCCTTTCCCCGGCGCGAAAGGTTGCAAACGGCCCGTTCCTGCCGGGGCAGCCGCCCGCAGGGAGTGTTCAACAGCGCTGCCAAAAGGCGTTTCCTTTGACTTCATAAATCAAAGCTTTTCACTGCCCGGTAAAACAGGCTTGCAGCTGCATGCCGCCTGAAGCAGCGGCTTTGCACTTCCCAAAGGCCGTTCGTTTCCGCACCACAGCCGGATTGAACGGATGTTTTCTGCGTCAAAGGCTCAATGGGCAAATTCATGGTGCAGCCGCGGCGCGCCTTATTCACTCACCTTTCGAAGCAGAGAATACGGCAGAGCGAACATCGCTGCGCAAAGCGCCGCCATGATCAGGTAATCCCGAAGCATGGAGGGCGCGCCCCAGGTAAAACGCCCGTCCAGCGAAAACTCCAGTGCAACAACGCCGAGCATGCACAGCGTCATTCCAGTCCAGGTAAACCACAGGCGCGGCTTTCGCCCGCCCTGGCGGCGATACCGGCGGGACAGCAGGATGCAGCTGAGCACAACCAGCAGAGCCGCGCTCAGCTGACCAATGCGCAGGAAAATGATGAGCATGTGTCCATCGTCGCGCATGCTGTCCAGCAAGATTTGGCTCGCGCCAAACAGCATGCAGAAAAACAGAGCGGTATCGCCCGTTTTTCCGTGTCTGCGTTCTTTCAACCAACACCACGCCAGCAGCGTACAGCCAAAGATGACAATGCCTGCAACCGCTTCATAAGCCCATACGTTCAGCCGGTATTCCATCGCCTTGCCCATCCGGCTTTGCAAAAACAGCCATGGCATAGCTGCCGTAACAGCGTTTTCTTCCACCACCTTGCCAACGCCCAGGTCGGTAAACTGTTCGCCCAGCCGCAGCATGGCAAGCATCAAACCTGCCGGAATCGCAGCGGCGTCCATCACTTGGCCAAAAGCTGTTTTTTGGATTCGCGCAGTCAGCGCGCCGGCGGCGGTCAAGCCCAGCAGGAGACCCGGCAGCGCTAAGCCTCCGTCAAAAAAGCGCAGCATGAGCCAAAGGTTTTCATAGGTTTCCGCAAAGGTGGAAAAGTTCAGCAAACAATATGCCAGCCGCGCTCCGGCAATGCCAAGCACAATGCCCAAAGCGCAAAACAGGCTGGCCGTTCCGCAGGGCAGGTTGTCCCGCCGGCTGATGAGCGCCATACCCAGCAGCATCACCAGCGCGGCCGCCGCAGCGCACAACCCGTAAGCATGCAGCGTGATTCCCAGAAAGGTAAGGGTTGTATCCATACAAAGCTCCTTATTCGCCGATGGCGCTGGCAAAATAGATGATATCCGTCACAGAGCGTTCAGCCTGGGGCTTATCGTTGTACACCTGCCCATGAAAGGCCAGGGTAGCGCTGTTGCCGCCATCCAGGTTATACGCCTGCTGAGCGCCCAGCTGCGCCATCACATCGGCAAATTCCGCCATGGTAACGCCGGCAGAGCTGTTGGTACGGCCGTTCACCACCACCAGCGCGTAGGTCAGCGTGCCCAGCTGAGCAATACCGGCGCGGGGATTCTTCTGGTTGGGATCAAACTGATAGCCATCGGGCATATCCAGCTTCACGCCGTCCTTCACCAGCGCCGGGCCGAAGAAAAAGCCGTTGATAATGGTATGCTCGGACAAGAACGCCGCCACAGCCTCCTTCTGGTTCTCATGGCCCCGCTGAATCAGGTGAAAATCGCCCAGCTCGTCAATCAGCAGCAGGTCCATGTTCTTGCTGGTTTTTTCGCGATAGGTTTCCCCCATGCGCACGATATAGCCGGCCTTGGTTTTTGTAAAATAGTCGCCGTTGATGGCCACAATGCCGTTATAATTGGCGGCAATCTGCGTGGTATGGTTGGTGCTGGTAGCGCCGATTTTTTTACCGGCCACGGCGGTACGCAGCTGAGAGGGCGTTGCGATCTTCACATAGGCAACGAACACGTCGCTGTCGTACATGCGCTGCCGGTCCATTTCTACAATGATGGTGTCATCGCGGTAACCGTTTTCGGTAAAGTTTTCCGCAATGGGGTCACTGCCGGGTGCGAACAGGTCGATGGGCAACGCCTGCACATTGGCAGAGGGCAGAATATCGCTGAAAACGGCGCTGGCCAGTACAGCGCGAGGCGTAAGCGAAGCGTCCTCATCCCATTCCTCATCCGGCCATTCTTCACCGGAAAGCGCGTCCAGATAACGGGTCTGCGCTTCCTCGGTGATTGCGCCGGAAGGCAGCGCCACTGCCAGGGAAAGGGACAGAATCAAAGCCAGGGCAAGCGTCAAAAAAGAGCAGGGCTTCTTCATAAAGCGTCATCGTTCCTTTCGTGGGTAAAATTCTTGTTTATTATACTCTATTTCCCTGTCCGGCCGCAAGGCGGCTCCTTCTTTTTTCGGCAGATTTTTGACTTTTGAAAGCAAAGCCGTTATACTGTCATTCAAAAGTGAGGCGAGTGTTTTGAAACGATTTTCCTGCTGGGTTTGTCTGATAGCCGCTCTTTGCCTGCGGCCTGCTTCCGGCCTGGGGGAAGCCTGTGAAAAGCGGTCCTATTCCTTTTTTGGCACGTTTGATACCATTGTTACGTTTGTGGCGTATACCGACAGCGAGGAAAGCTTTCAAAGCTACGCTTCGGCCGTGGAAGCGGCCATGATGCGGTATCATCAGATTTTTGACCCCTACCACACCTACCCCGACGTACAAAACCTGCGCCTGCTCAACAGCCGCGCAGGCCGGGAGCCAACAGCGGCCGAAAGGGAGCTTGTGGATTTGCTGCTGCTGGTGAAGCAATGGCGCGCCCAGTACAGCGACGTGGTCAACCCGGCCATGGGCCAAGTGCTGGCCTTGTGGCACGACGCTCGGGAAGAGGGCAAAGCGCCGCCGGAGGAAAGCCGGCTTCAGCAAGCGGCGCTGCATCAAGACTGGAGCGACGTTGTCATTGATGCGGAGAACCAGACCGTTTTTTTCGCCGATGAAGCCTTACTGCTGGATCTGGGAGCAGTGGCGAAGGGCTACGCGGCCCAGCTGACGGCCGACAGCCTGCGGGCATCAGGGCTTTCCAGCTTCATTTTGAACGCAGGAGGCAACGTGGTATGCGGCGACGCCGCCCAGGGCCGAAGCTGCTGGAACGTGGCCATTGAGGCGGCGGACGGTTCGTCCGCCGTAGGGATTGTAGGCATCGAAAACCTGTCCGTGGTTACCAGCGGCGATTACCAACGCTATTTTACGGTAAACGGGCAAACCTATCACCATCTCATTGACCCGGTTACCCTGCATCCGGCGGCCTTTATGCATTCGGTGACCCTTTTGTGCGCCGATTCCGGGCTGGCGGATTTTTTGTCCACGGCGGCGTTTCTGCTGCCCTACGAAGCAAGCCGGGCGCTGATAGAGCGGATCGCAGGGGTGGAAGCCTTATGGACGCTCATGGACGGTACGGTGGAAATGACCGACGGCTTCCGGGCGCTGCTGGTCTCCTGAAAAAAAAAGTTGGGTATTGCGAGTCAAACCATCTGCTGTTATAATAAGCAGGCGCACATACGTTCGCACAAAGGATGGGGGTTGAGGCCATGAATGTAGATCAGCTGGTTGAAAGCTTGCAAAACGACCGTTCCTTTATGGATTGCGTCACCCATTGGCGCACTCTGCCGGCAACGGATGGCCGCTACGCTCCCCTGCCCGGCGACATGGACGAAAGGCTGAAGGGCGTGCTGCGCCAGCGGGGAATCCACCGCCTGTACCTGCATCAGGCAGAGTGCTATCGCCTTTCGCAGCAGCGCCAGGATTATGTGGTGGTCACCCCGACCGCCAGCGGCAAAACCCTCTGCTATAATCTGCCGGTGGTTTCCGCTATTTTGAAAAACCCGGACTCCCGCGCCCTGTATCTGTTTCCTACCAAGGCGCTTTCCGCCGATCAGGTCAGCGGCCTGTATGAAATCATCGAGCAGCTAAACGTGGATATCAAGGCTTATACCTACGACGGCGATACCCAGGGCGCAGCCCGCAAGGCCATTCGGCAGGCAGGCCACATTGTGGTAACCAATCCCGATATGCTTCATGCCAACATTCTGCCTCACCATACCAAATGGGTAAAGCTGTTTGAAAACCTGGAATACATCGTTATCGACGAAATTCACACCTACCGTGGCGTGTTTGGCAGCCATCTGGCCAATGTGCTCCGGCGGCTGCTGCGCCTGTGCGCCTTTTACGGCAGCCATCCGCGCTTCATTCTTTGCAGCGCCACCATTGCCAACCCGGAGGAACTGGCGCGCCAGCTGACGGGCCGTTCCATCCAGGCCGTTACGGAAAACGGCGCGCCGATGGGCGAGCGTCACTTTGTCTTTTATAATCCGCCGGTGGTCAACCGCCAGTTGGGAATCCGCCGGGGCGTGGTGGGCGAAGTGAAGCGCATCAGCGAAAACCTGCTGCGCAATGGTATTCCGTCCATTGTATTTGCCAAAAGCCGCCTGCAGGTGGAGGTCATCACCCGTCATTTGAAGGAGTGCGTGCGCAATGCCTACGGCTTTTCCAACCGGGTACGAGGCTATCGCGGCGGCTACCTGGCCAGCGAACGCCGCGATATTGAGCAGGGGCTTCGAAGGGGCGAGGTGGATATGGTGGTATCCACCAATGCCCTGGAGCTGGGTATCGACATCGGGGCGTTAAGCGCCTGCGTGCTGTGCGGTTATCCGGGTACCATCGCCAGCACCTGGCAGCAAGCAGGCCGTGCCGGCCGCCGCAAGGATACTTCCATCACCATCCTGGTGGCCTCCTCTGCGCCGCTGGACCAGTATATCATTCAGAACCCCGATTATTTTTTTAAGGCTTCGCCGGAAAACGCGCTGGTACAGCCAAACAATCTATATATTCTTTTGTCCCACATCAAATGCAGCGCCTATGAACTGCCCTTTGATGAAAACGAACGGTTCGGCGACGTTGCCGATACGCCCCAGTTTTTGCAGTACCTGGCGGAAAACCAAATTCTGCGCCATGTGGACGGCAAGTATTACTGGATGGAGGAAGAACTGCCCTCCGGCGAAATCAGCCTGCGCAGCGCCAAGACGGAAAACTTTGTGATTATCGATATTTCTGATCCGGCTCATCACCGGGTCGTAGGCGAAATGGACCGTTTTACCGTGCCCATGCTGCTGCACGAAAACGCCATCTATATGCACGACGCGCGCATGTATCAGGTGGAAAAGCTGGATTTAGCCGCCTGCAAGGCTTATATCCGCGCCGTGGATACCGATTATTACACCGACGCCGATCTAAACGTAAGCCTGCACATTCTGGACGACCTGGAAACCAAGGCGCTGCCAAACGGCGGCACGCTTTCCCTGGGCGAATTGCGGGTGAGCACCATCGTGAAAATGTTCAAGAAATTCAAGCTGGATACGCATGAAACGGTTGGCTTTGGCGAGGTGCGTTTGCCGCAGACGGATTTGCATACCGTTGGCATGTGGTGGACCATTCCCGACTCGATTGCCGCACGCTACTCCAACGACGAGCTTCAAGGCGCGCTGCTGGGCATAAGCAATTTGCTGTCCATTGTAGCGCCGCTGTATCTGATGTGCGCGCCCAGAGACGTCAACGTGGTCTATCAGGTGAAAGCGCCGATTACCGATAAGCCCACCATTTTCCTGTATGACTCCTATCCAGGCGGCGTCGGCCTAAGCGAAAAAGCCTATCAGATGCCGGAGCTGCTGCTGGAAAACGCGCTGGAGATTGTGGACGGATGCGTCTGTGAAAACGGCTGTCCCAGCTGCGTAGGGCCGGTGCTGGAAGTGGGCGAGCTAGGCAAGGCCCATGCCCGTGCCATTCTGAAGGAGCTGCTTGCCTGATGTCCAGTTTGCTCAATAAGCTGCGCATGCTGGAAGCGGAAGCGCCCCGGCCCGTCTCGGCGCCGGCGGCTCAAAAGCCTCAAGCCTGCTATCACGTCAGCCAGGTTTTTTCGCGCGCGTTGTTTTGCCCGTTTGTCCACGCCACGCCGGCCGTGCTGGAAAGCCTCTTTGGCTTTGCCTTTCCCCCGCGCTTTCAACCGGAGGACGCGCTGTTTTTGGACACGGAAACCACCGGCTTATCCGGCGGCGTGGGCACGGTGGCGTTCCAGATAGGCGTTGGGTATTTCACGCCTTCCGGCTTTGTGGTGGAGCAGTGGCTGATGCACGATTACGGGCAGGAAGCGGAAATGCTTTCAACGCTGAATGGACTGATGGCGCGTTTTCCCATTCTCTGCACCTTCAATGGCCGCACCTTTGACGTGCCGCTGCTGAAAAGCCGTTTCCTGATGAACCGGATTTTCCATCCCAGCTTTCCCGCCCTGCATGCGGATGTGCTGTACCCGGCCAGGCGCATTTGGAAACTGCGGCTGAAAAGCTGCACTCTGGGCCGGTTGGAGGAAGAACTGCTGGGCGTTGTCCGCGAGGATGATTTGCCTGGCTCCCTGGTGCCGCAGGCGTATTTTCAATATTTGAAAGACGGCGCTTTCGGACCTATGGAACGGATCTTGAAGCACAATCAGCAGGATATCGTCAGCTTGGCCCAGCTGTTTTTCTTTTTATGCCAGCAGGCGAACAAGCCGGAGCTGCTTTCGTCGGACGAGGATTTGCTTTCCCTGGCGCGGGCCATGGAAAAGCAGGGCCGGCGGGAAAAGGCCGTTACGTGTTACCGCATGCTGTGTCACGGCAATCTGCGCGCCGAGGGCTTTCAAGCGTTGGCGTTGGACGCCAAGCGTCGGGGGCAGGTGAAAACCGCGCTCAAGCTGTATCAGGCCATGCTCAGGCGGGGCGATCAGCCGGTTCTGGCCTGCGAAGCCCTGGCCAAGCTCTATGAGCACCAGCTGCGCGATCCCGTTCAGGCGCTCCATTATACCCGGCAGGCCCTGCTGCTGCTAAGCGAACCGTCGCTCCGTTCCGGCGATAAGGCTGTACAAGACGTTCAAATTGCGTTACAATACCGTTATGCCCGTTTGCGGCGCAGGATTTTGGCCGCGCCGCGCAAAGGATAGAGGAGGGAAACCATCATGGGTATGATGACCGCGTTCAAGCTGCGCAAAGCCGCCGCTCTGGTGGGGAAGGGAAATACGGAGGAGGCCATGAAGCTGTACCAGGAAGCCGTAGACGAAGGCTGCCAGGATGTGCGCAGCCTGCTGAGCTATTCGGTGCTGCTGTTTCGAGCCGGGCGTTTCCAGGAAGCCCGGGAATTGCTGGTAAAAATTCAAAAATACCCCATGAGTGACGATATGCGCCGCCAGATGTATGTAAACTACGCTACCAGCGTATTCAAGCTGGGGGAAACGCAAAAGGCGCTTGAAATTCTGGAGCACCAGCATGAAAAGCAGGAAAGCGGCCTGATATACGAAACCTTGGGCTACCTGTACATTGAAGCCGGCGAAACCGAAAAAGCCCTGGCTTTCAACACCAAAGCCTATGAATACGACGACGAGGACGCCATTACCCTGGACAACCTGGGGCAAACCTATTACCGTCTGCTGGGCGATAAGGAAAAAGCGCGGGAGTATTTTGAAAAAGCCCTGACGCTGCGCCCCGGCCAGATTGATACCCTGTATTTTCTGGCGCAGTACGACCTGGAGGCAGGCGACAAGGACGCCGCCCGCGCCAAACTGGAAAAAGCGCTGAACGGTCATTTTTCTCCCCTGAACTATGCAAACCGCGACAAGATTTCCCAGGCGCTTTCCGGCCTGTAACTCCCGGTTGTAACAAAAATGTCGAAATCCGGCGAAAACCGGTCAGGCTGTCAAAGAACCCATGGGCGGTATCGGAGGGCGGAAGCCCTCCGATTTTCATTCCTAGCCCGGCGGCCTGTACGTCAGGTTCGGCAGTCTTGCGCAGCAAGGTTCAGGCTGTCGAAAAATCCCTAATTGGCCGCCATCGTCCGGAAGCAGCGCTACGCCGGTTTGCGGGGAAAGTGCTGCGGCACAAGGCTTAGGGGCTCCGCCCCTAAAACCCCGGCAGGAGGCAGTGCCTCCTGCACCTCCACTCTTTTGACGGACGGTCCTGGAAAAGCCGTTTTTTTGTTGCCGCTTTGTGTGTGGCTATCAAATTTTGCCAACAAATATGAACTTTTTGTTTCAAAAACCCTTGATTTTTTTCATATTTCATTTTACAATGTAAACATCTTAATCCCTTTGCACGCTCCTGCAAATAAGGGAATGGAAAGGACGAACTCCATGGCTAAGCGGATTCTTCTGGTCGATGACGAACCCTTGATTATCAAAGGGTTAAAATATACACTGGAACAGGAAGGCTTTGAAACAGATTCCGCTGCCGACGGCGAAGAAGCTTTAGCGAAGTTTTTTGCCGGCCATTTTGATTTTATCCTGCTGGATGTTATGCTACCCAAGATTGACGGCATTACCGTATGCCAGCGGATTCGTGAACGCAGCAACGTGCCCATCATCATGCTCACCGCCAAAGGCGAGCAAATCGACAAAATTCTGGGGTTGGAATACGGCGCGGACGATTACATGACCAAGCCGTTTAATATCTTGGAGGTTAAGGCCCGCATCAAAACCATCATGCGCCGCGCATCTGCCAGCACCCAAAGCGAAAACCGCAAGCTGGTGCGTGTGCACGATATGGAAATCAACGCCATTAACCGCTCCGTTACCCTTGGGGGTAAAGAGGTTCGCCTGACCGCCAAGGAGTTTGACCTGCTGCAAGTGTTTGTGAATAATCGCGGCAAGGTATTCAGCCGGGAAACCCTGCTGGAAACCGTTTGGAAATACGATTACACCGGCGATGCCCGCACCGTGGACGTGCACATCCGCAGGCTACGCGAAAAAATCGAACGCAATCCCGCCCAGCCGGAATTCATCTTCACCAAGTGGGGAGTGGGCTACTATTTCACCGACAAGGACTAAAGGACCTTTTTCTTCCATCCGTTGGAAGATTCTTCTCGCCTTCCTGCTCGTTGTGGGGGCCAGCTACTATGTGGTTGCCGCCTCCCTGATTGGGCTGGTGGGCGATTATTTGTACGACGAACGCATGCGGCAGGATAGCGCGTCCACGGCCCACCTTGCCGGCGAGCTTTCGCCCCTGTACTTTGCCTCCAAAACACAGGAGCTGCAGCAGCGCCTGGAAAGCGCCTCCGGCGAAATGGACGGCCGCCTGATGGTACTGGACCGAAGCGGCAAGGTGCAGGCTGACAGTCAAAATGAAAAAAACGGCTATCGAATGGAACTGAGCGAGGTAGCCAGCGTGCTTTCCCTGGGGCAGTCCAGCGCCTACGGCTCTCATACGGCGGATGATCCTTCCTCGCAGCCCCGTTCTTCTTTTCGTCTGTTCGACCAGCGCGCCGAGTGGCTGGTTTACTGCGCTTCGGCTTTGGAATACAACGGGCATACCATTGGCGCGCTGCTTTACACCGCCTCCATGCAGGACATGATGGAGCGGCTGTATCAATTGCAGGATAAAATCACCATGTACTTTCTGATTGCGGCGGTAGCCGCCATGGGCTTTGCGCTGGTCTTTTCCCGCGTGATTACCAATCCCATCGTTTCCTTAACCAAAAGTATTCAGCGCATGGGCCGCGGCGACTTTTCCGTGCGTGTGCCGGTGAAGGGCAGCGGCGAATTGCGCCGCCTTTCGGAAACCTTTAACGCCATGTCCGAAAAGCTGGAAATGCTGGACCAAAGCCGCAATCAATTCGTATCCAATGCCAGTCACGAGCTCAAAACACCGCTTGCCACCATGAAAATCTTGCTGGAAAACATCATTTATCAGCCGGAGATGGACGCGGATATGCGCACCGAGTTTTTAACCGACATCAACAAGGAAATTGACCGGCTGAACCTGATTATCGGCGACCTGCTGACGCTGGTAAGCATGGACTCCAAAACCATGCGACTCAACCGTACCAACTTCAGCCTGGGTCAGGTGGTCACCGATACGGCGCACCGTCTGTCGCTGATGATGGAAAAACGCCATCAGGAGCTAAAACTGCAAATCAGCGACCGCTGCGATATGTATGCCGACTGCCCAAAGCTGACCCAGGTGGTCTACAACCTGATGGAAAACGCCAGTAAATATACCCAGGAGGGCGGCACCATCCGGGTGCGCCTTATTCGTTCCGGGCGTGACGCCATTTTGACCATTGCGGACAACGGTCCCGGGATTCCCAAGGAGGACCAGGCGCACATCTTTGACCGCTTTTACCGGGTGGACAAGGCTCGCAGCCGGGAAACCGGCGGTACTGGTCTGGGGCTAAGCATTGTGCACCAAATGGTGCTGATGCACGGCGGAACCGTATCAGTAGACAGTGAAGAGGGCAGCGGGGCCACCTTCACGGTGGAATTGCCCATCCATCAAGGCTGAAAAACGGGAAAGGAGAGGAAACCATGAGGAAAAGCGCTTCCCGTTTTCGTCTGTTTGCCCTTTGCGCGGCGCTAGGCGTGGCGCTCAGCGGCTGCGCCGCCAAACCGGCCGATAAGGAGCAGCCCGCCGTTATGCTGCCGCCGGCCGAGGTTTCCTTTGTAGCGCCGGTAGGCGACGCAGCGCTGGAGTATACGCAGGACGTTGCGCTGTGCCTGCCCCGTCATGATGGGATGCAGCTGGCCACCGTGGTGCGCCAGGTCACCTTTTCCCCCACCAGGCCCTATGCGGAGAGCGTGGTACGCTCGCTTTTGAACTTTACCGGCGACAATGACATTCGCTCGCTGGGCGGCGACGTCAAGCTCACTTTGTATGGCACAAGCCCGGTAGAAGTGAGCCGGGATGTGGTTACCGTGAATCTGGGCGCTTCGGCGCTTCAGCTGGACCGAAAGGACTTTTACCTGGCCTGCCAGGCTATTACCAATACGCTTACCGGGCTGGACGCCGGTATTCAGCATGTAAACGTGCTGGTCGCCGGAAAAGCCGTCGGGCTGGACATTGGCAATTCGCTGCCCATGGGCAGCTTAGGGGAAAACTCGTCGCAGGATCTGGCCGCTGTCTACAGCCAATTGCTTTCCCGGCGGGTTAGCGGCGACGATACCGCACTGGACCAGTCTCTTTCCCTGGTGATGACGCTGTACTTCCCCCTCACCTCCTGCAACGGCCTGTTGGCCGAAGCACGCTCTGTGTCCTTTGCAAATCAGAGCCTGGGCGATATGGTTACCGTGGTGCTTCGGGAACTGGCCGCCGGCCCTGCGGAAGCGGAGATTGTCTCCCCCGCTCTGCCTCTGCTCGGCGATTTGCTGACCGCTACCCCCACGCTTTTGGAGCTGTCCGACGGCGGAGGACAAGTGCTGAAGCTGAGCTTTGCCCATAACCTGGATGATATGCTGGAAGCCTACGGCTTAAGCCGTCAGCAAAGCATGGCTTCTCTGTGCTACACGCTATGCACCTTTTTCCCCAACCTGTCCGGCATCCAGGTGAGCGTGGACGGCGTTGTTGTAGACCCGCTGCTGCTCACCGAAGACAGCGAGGAGGCCTCCGTATCCTCCAGCCAAAACAATGTTTTTTTGCGTGCCAACTTTGAAAACCGGCTGTTTCAGCTGATTTCATTGTACCTGGCCAATGAGGACCAAACCGCTCTTTGCCGGGTGGAGCGTCCCATTCCCAGCTACCAAAGCAGCAGCCCGCGAGTGCTGCTGCACCAGCTTGCGCTTGGGCCTCAGCCCTCCGACAGTCTCCAGGGGCTTTCCCCCTTAATGCCTGAAGGCGCTATTACGGATACAACCGTGCTGGGCCTTTCTATTTCTGATGGAACCTTACTGGTGAATTTTGCTCCGGCCTTTTCCGAAATTGGTCGGGGACTAAGCGCCGAAAGCGAACGCCTGCTGGCCTATGGCATGGTGAATACCCTGTGTACCGGCATTTCTGTCAATAGCGTCTGCTTCTTCCAGTCCGGCGCGCAGTTTGACGGCTTTGGCGGCAATCTGTATTGGCGCGGTTTATTCTATCCTTTGCCCGGGATGTAATCTGCGAATCCTCTTCTCCCTGCGCCGTTCAGCCGCGCAACCCTTTTCGCATGCTGTTAAGTCCGCTTTCGTTTTTGCAATCCTTGGAGCGCGACAGCCTGTCGAAAAAGTCGGGAGATATCTTGAGGCTGCGTCCACTTTGATTTTCATTCCAAAACCGGCGGCGTTCACGTCAGTTTCGGCAGTCCTGCTCAGCAAGGCCCTCCTTACGCTTTGGGCCGCCCGGTAAGCGCAGGCAAAGCATGCTTCCCGGCAGAAAAATACGCCGCCAGGCGAACTTTTTGGACGGCGTTCTTTTCTGACGAAGGACTGTAGGAATGTTTTCGGCAAAGCCGAAAACTCCCTGCCCGACCGGCAAAGCCGGTCGATACGAATCCAGTCAGAGGGGCTGCGGCCCCTCTGGCCCCTCCCCGAAAAGGGTTTTTCGACCGTCTGTTGCGCTCCTTCGAGCGCATTTTTTTGTCTGAAAATAGCGAATCGCTATTGACACGCAGGTTGCTTTGTGGTTTAATATCATCTGCTTTGAAGTTTACTATTTCTAAACTTCAGGTTCGATACTCCATCGTCCATCGGTTGATACGCAAGGAGGGCTGTTCTTTGGAAATCGGCGAAAAACTGCGCGAACTGCGGATTCAGCGCGGCCTGACCCAGGAAGAGCTTGCCGACCGCTGCGAGCTGAGCAAGGGCTTTATTTCTCAGGTGGAACGGGAGCTGGCTTCTCCTTCCATCGCCACGCTCAAGGACATGCTGGAATGTTTGGGCGTGAGCCTGCAAAGCTTTTTCAGCGATGACAGCGCCGAAAAAATCGTTTATGCGCCTCAGGACATGTTTGAAAAAGAAGACGATGAACGCGGCAGCAAGATTACCTGGCTTGTGCCAAACGCTCAAAAAAACAGCATGGAGCCGATTCTGCTGGAACTGAAGCCCGGCGGCCGCAGCTTTGAACTGCCTCCGTTGGAAAGCGAAGAATTTGGCTATGTGCTTTCCGGTCAAATCACGCTGGTATCCGGTAAGAGCAGCCACACTGTGCGCAAGGGCGGCAGCTTTTGCCTGCATCCTTCGGCGCGGCATCACATTGAAAACAATACGCAAAAGCCAGCCTGCGTGCTGTGGGTTTCCACTCCGCCCAGCTTCTAAAAAACTTGGAATCATAAGGAGAACAGTGTCATGATGGAACAGGAGCATTTGATTGATTTACGGAATATTTCCAAAGAATTTGACGGCACCACCGTACTCAGCGATATTGACCTGTATGTGCGCAAAAAAGAATTTGTAACCCTGCTGGGGCCAAGCGGCTGCGGCAAAACCACCACGCTGCGCATTATTGGCGGCTTTGAATACCCCACCACCGGCACCGTGTTTTTTGAGGGCAAGGACATTACCGCCCTGCCCCCCTATAAACGCCGGGTGAATACCGTGTTTCAAAAATACGCTCTGTTCCCCCATCTGAACGTGCAGGACAACATAGCCTTTGGCTTGAAAATCAAAAAGATGAGCCGCAAGGAAATCGCCATGAAGGTAGACCGCATGTTGGAACTGGTCAACCTGAAGGGCTATGGCAAGCGCGGCGTGGACCAGTTGTCCGGCGGACAGCAGCAGCGCATCGCCATCGCCCGCGCGCTGGTCAACGAGCCGGAGGTGCTGCTTCTGGACGAGCCTCTCGGCGCGCTGGATTTGAAGCTGCGCAAGGAAATGCAGCTGGAGCTCAAAAGCATGCAGCAGCAGCTGGGAATCACTTTTATTTACGTGACCCACGACCAGGAGGAAGCCCTGACCATGAGCGATACCATTGTGGTCATGCGGGACGGTCATATTTTGCAAATCGGCGATCCAAAACGCATTTATGACGAACCGGCCAATGCTTTCGTGGCCAACTTTATCGGGGAAAGCAACATTCTTCGCGGCACCATGCTGGAGGATGAACTGGTGCATTTCTGCGGCTTCGATTTTCCCTGCGTGGACAGCGGCTTCGGCGAGAACGTACCGGTGGACGTGGTCGTTCGGCCCGAGGATATCATGATTGTAGGCGAGGACATCGGTCAAATCAGCGGCGTGGTGCAAAGCGTGCTGTTCAAGGGCGTACATTACGAAATGATGATCGACACCGGCGATACCGTGTTCAAGGTTCACTCCACCATTATGCAGCCCCAGGGCAGCCGCGTGGGCCTGAACATTGTGCCCTACAATATTCACATCATGAAGCCTATGGACGAGCCGCCGCAGGCAGAGGAGGCGCAGGAAAATGTATAACACCTCCCTTCCCTGGTGGGCGTGGGCGCTGATGGGCGCCGGTCTGGCCATATTCGTTGCGCTGCTGGCCGTCAGCATCCGGCGCAACCGGGGCATGAAGCGTTCGCTCTTTGCTTCGCCCTATATTCTATGGATGATTCTTTTCACGATCCTGCCAGTGCTGCTCATCGGCTACTATGCCTTTACGGATGGCAGCGGCAGCTTTACCCTGAACAACTTTCGCGCCTTTTGGGACAGCAACTATATCATGCGGGAAAACCTGCGCGCCGTAGCGGGCGATGAAGTAGCCGCTACCATTGCCCGGGGGCCGGTAAATGTGGATACGCTGGTTTATTCCCTGTGGATGGCTTTTCTGTGCACGGTTATCAGTCTGCTGCTTGGCTACCCTGCGGCGTTGTTCATGGCGGACCGGCAAATGAAGCTGGGTTCTACGCTGGTGGTGCTGTTCATTATTCCCATGTGGATGAACTTTTTGCTTCGCACCATCGCCTGGATGAGTCTTTTGGAGGACAACGGCCTGATTAACGCTTTTTTGGAATGGATTGGCGTAGGCCGGGTTCAGTTGATGTATAACCAAAACGCCGTTCTGCTGGGGATGGTGTATAACTTTCTGCCCTTCATGGTGTTCCCCATCTACACCAGCCTGAGCAAACTGGACCCCAAGCTGGGGGAAGCAGCGCAGGACCTGGGCTGCAATGAAATGCGCACCCTTTGGAAGGTAACGGTTCCCTTGAGCATCCCCGGCGTTATCAGCGGCATCACCATGGTATTCATGCCCTCGGTAACCACCTTCTTCATTCCACGGGTGCTGGGCGGCGGCACCACGCAGATGTTCGGCGACCTGATTGAAACCACCTTTTTGACTGCCGGCGACTGGAACCTGGGCAGCGCTCTTTCACTGATTATGATGGTGCTGATTTTGATTTCCCTGTCCATTCTGCGCAAGGCGGATCCCAACGGTGAAGGAGGCGGCATTGCGTGAAGCGTTTTTTCAAAAAGTTTTACCTGGCCATCATCCTCATCTTTTTGTATGTGCCCATTGTGGTGCTGATCTGCCAGTCCTTTAACGCAGGCAAAAGCCGCGCCAAATGGGAGGGCTTCTCCTTTCGCTGGTATGAGGAACTGTTTCAAAACGCTTCGATTATGAACGCCCTGTGGGTTACCATTTCCATTGCGATTTTGGCCACCATCATCGCCACCATATTGGGCACGCTGGCGGCTATCGGTATCTACAGCATGAAGAAGCGCCCTCAGTCTCTCATGATGACCGTTACCAATCTGCCAAATACCATGCCGGATATTGTAACGGGTATTTCGTTGATGCTGCTGTTCATTTTTGCCAAGGTGGACCGGGGCTACATCACCATGGTGCTGGCACACATCACCTTTGACGTGCCCTATGTGGTGCTGTCCGTCATGCCAAAGCTGAAGCAAATGAACAAGCATACTTACGAAGCCGCGTTGGATTTGGGCGCCACTCCCGGTTATGCCCTGACTCACGTGATTGTGCCGGAATGTAAGCAGGGCATTGTCACCGGAGCGCTGCTGGCCTTTACCCTGTCGCTGGATGATTTCACCATCAGCTATTTCACCACCAGCCCGCTGGTGCAAAACCTGTCTACTCTCATTTACTCCGCTACCAAGCTGGGCATCAGTCCCGTCTATTATGCGCTTTCCTCGCTGATGTTCGTTGTGCTGCTGGTGCTTCTTCTCATTGTGAACCGCAGAACTGCGGAGAACAAAGTATAAATCTTTTTTTGGAGGAATGGATTGATGAAAAAACTGGTCTGCGTCCTTTTGTGCGCCCTGTTGCTTGTGCCCGCTCTCGCATCCGCCCAGGAAGTGGTGAACGTTTTCAATTGGGAAGACTATATTGACGAAGACGTATTGCAATTGTTTGAGGAAGAAACGGGAATCCATGTAAATTACATGCGGTTTACCACCAATGAGGATATGCTGGTACAGGTGGAAGCCAATCCCGGTGCGTTCGACGTGGTGTTTCCCTCCGAATACTGCGTGGAGCGCTTAACAGGCAAGGGCCTGCTGTCCGAAATCAACTACGCCAATATTCCCAACTTTGCCAACATCAAAAGCAGCCTGCTCAACCCCAGCTATGACGCCAATAACGCTCACTCCGTTCCCTATCAGTGGGGTACCCTGGGCATCCTGTACAACACCGAAAAGGTGGACGCTGAGGATGTGAAAACCTGGAACGTGCTGTGGAACCCCAAATACGCCGGCGAGGTGCTGATGATGAACAGCATCCGCGACGCCATGGGCATCGCCCTCAAGCTGCAGGGCTACAGCATGAACTCCACCGACTACGCCCAGCTGCGTTCCGCCGCCGATTTGCTCATTCAGCAAAAAACGTCCGGTATGGTAAAAGCCTACGGCCTGGACGAGTTCAAGGACAAGATGGTTGCCGGTGAAGCGGCCCTGGCCGTGGTGTATTCCGGCGACGCCGAATATGCCATTGAGCTGAATGACCAGCTGGCATATTGCGTGCCCCAGGAAGGCAGCAACGTATGGGTAGACTGCGCCGTGATTCCCGCTGCCGCTAAAAACAAAGCCAACGCTGAAGCTTTCATCAATTTCCTGTGCCGGGCCGATGTAGCCGTGCGCAACTGCAACGCCATCGGCTACTGCTGCCCCAATACCGCCGCTATTGACCTGATGGGCGAGGAATACACCTCCAACCCTGTCATGAACCCTTCGGATGAAACCATTGCCGGCTGCGAATACTTCAACGATTTGGACGCCACCTGGCTGAGCATCTACAACACGCTGTGGCAGGAAGTTCTCAACGCCAAATAAAGCGATCCCCCTCCTTGTTGGCCGTGTATTCAGCACGGCCAACGCCCATTTGTCGAAAAGCCTTTAATGCTAACGGCGGGCCGCAGCCTACGTTCAGGTTGCTGAAAAAGAGGGGGGCAGGAGGCGCTGCCCCCTGCCGGGGTTTTAGGGGCGGAGCCCCTAGGCCTTATGCCGCAGCACTTCCCCGCAAACCAGCGAAGCGCTATTCGCGGGCGATGACGGCCAATCAGGGGTTTTTCGACAGTCTGAACGGAGGGCCGCTGCCCTCCGATTTTGATTCCGAAACCGGCGGCCTATACGGTCGGTTTCGGAATCTTTGCACAGCATGGCTTTCCTTACGCGCTTTGCCGCCTAAGCAAGTTACTGGTTTGCAGGCAAAGCGCGTTTTTACGGTCTATCGCTTATACACTCAGCGCGGCCAACGCCGAGTTTTGGGAAGGAAAAAGACAATGGAGATTCAGTTATACACAGTCGAGGCAGGAGACGGCTTTCCCTTCATCCTGCTGCATGGCAATGGCGAGGAACACAGCTATTTCCGCCACCAGATTGAGTTTTTCAGCCAGTATTATCACGTTTATGCGCCGGATACCCGCGGACACGGACGCACACCCCGCGGCGAAGCGCCCTTCACCATTCGGCAATTTGCTGACGATCTTCGGGAATGGATGCTTTCAGCCAGCATTGCCAAGGCGCATCTTCTGGGCTTTTCGGACGGCGGCAACATTGCCCTTTGCTTTGCCCTTCAATATCCCGAACTGGTGGAAAAGCTGGTGATCGACGGCGCGAATCTTTTTCCCGCAGGTGTAAAGCCCAGCGTACAGCGCGGCATTGAAATGGGCTACCGCTTGGCACGCAGGTTTGCCAGGCGCAGTGAAAAAGCCCGGCTGCATGCCGAGCTGCTTGGTTTGATGGTGAACGAGCCGAATATCCGCCCGCAGGAGCTGCAAAGCATTGCCGCGCCGACACTGGTCATGGCCGGAACAAACGACATGATTCTGGAAACACACACCCGCCTCATTGCCGACAGCCTTCCGAATAGCAAGCTGCTATTCATTCCGGGCGATCATTTTATCGCCGCAAAAAATCCGGCAAAATTCAATCAGGCCGTTCTCCATTTTCTGCAAGCATAAACCAGGAAAGGCTACCGCAGCAAACGCAAAGCCGCCGGTTGCCGGATCAGCCGCTCTGTCTCTCGCGCCTTTCCTTTTCCAATGTTCAAAGGCATGCTCTGGCGTGGAGCATGCCTTTGATATTCCTCGCTTTTTACGACTCAAGCTTGCGGCAGTTGGCAATGGCGCTTTCAACAGTGCCTTCCCGCAACTCGCACAGCCGCTTCAGCTCAGGCTTGATATCTTCTTTGAGCCCATCGTCTAACCAGTCGATCAACAGACCAAAGCACCAGCAGCGGTACGAACGAGTAAGAATCGCCCAGTCGGTTGGGTTTACTTTGCTCACGTCCACCAGGCTGTTCAAGTAGGTCTCCACCGCATATTGACAGATTTTCATGAGATCGCGTTCATAAATATCACGGTTGTTGGAATTGTACAGATGCAGTGCAGCCCGGCGGTTTTTCAAGATAAAATCCACCGCAATCATAAGCAGCTCCTGCAAACTGCCTACTTGGGTATGCTCCCGCATCAGCAAATCTGCTTCTTCTTTGAAAATCGCCTCGATGAGTGCGGGAATATCGGCAAAATGATAATAGAAGGTATTGCGATTTATGCCGCATGCGTCCACAATATCCTTCACCGTGATTTTATTCAAAGGGCGCTCCTCCAGCAGTTGCAGAAAAGCGCTCATAATGGCTTTTCGGGTAAATGAAGGCATAACGGTGTCTCCTCCTTCGAATGTGCTTGGATGTACGACTTCTACAACATTTTCCAGATCACACTGCAATACACGGCAAATCTTGACCAGTGTTTCCAGGTTGACCGATTGGCTGCGGCCCATTTTCGCAATCACAGCAGAACTGATATGCGCGGCATTTTCCAGGTCTTTCTTTCGCATTTTGCGGTCAAGCAACAGCTTCCAAAGCCGGTCATAGGATATGGCCGATTGAACTGCCGTTTTTACCATCAACATCATCTCCTGGAAAAATCATATCATAAATTTTGTCGTTTCGCAATAAAAAGTGTACGAAACGAAAGAAAAATGCCTGGAAAGCTGCGCCGGCCTGACGAAAAAGCTGTTAACCGGCAGCTCTGCTTTCTTTGGCAGTATCTTTCACTTTCTTATCGGAAAGAAGGTTTCTGGTATCTGAAGTTTTTCCTTCCACACTGGCTCTGCTGGTGTCAGACTGTCGAAAAAACCTGGGAGGCATCGGAGGGCGGCAGCCCTCCGATTTTGATTCCGAAACCGGCTGTCTTGCGCAGCAAGGCTCGCTCTTTGCCGCCCGGCGAGCAGGCAAAAGTGCGCTTCTCGGCAGAAAAGCTCGACGCCTGCCGAGCTCAGACTGTCGAAAAACCCCTGCTTGCCGTCATCGCCCGGAAGCAGCGCTTTGCTGGTTCACGGGAAAAGTGCTGCGGCATAAAGCTTAGGGGCTCCGCCCCTAAAACCCCGGCAGGAGGCAGTGCCTCCTACACCTCCACTTTGTCAGCAACCTGAGATCGCCGCAGGCGAGCTTTTTTGCCGGCCTGACACCGGCTCTGCCGGTGGTTTCTTTCGCTAAAGCTAACAAGAAAAATCGGAGGGCCGAAACCCTCCGAACAGCCTGTCGAAAACCCCGACAGGTATTATTCGCGCACGAAAACGCAACTGTGCCGTTTCGCGGAAAAAGTGGCAAAGCTTAGAGACTCCGCCCCCTAAAACCCCGGCAGGTGTCAGAGGGAGGCGGGCCGCAAAAGCAGGAAAAACTACTACTGTTGTCCCCCCATTTTTGTGTCTCCCGCTCCCCCGCTTTTGGTACGGCCTGTTCGCCGCCAAACAAAGGCATAAGCAGCCAAAAACCGCGTTTTTCCTGATTACAGCACCAAATCGCCCGGGCGGTAACCCTCTGGCAGCGCTTCCTCCTCTACAAAGGCAACGCTGTCATCCTGGAGAACCGGCAGGAAGGCTTCATAAGGAATCCGGTCAAACTCGCAGCCATAGCTGCTGGCGCCAAACCATCCGCCTTCATGAGCTCGCAGGTTCAGGTCGCGAGCAAACTTGGTCATGTTGGAACAGTCATGTACCGCCACAGGCCAGTTTTCTTCATCGGCCTGCCGCATCAGCTTCAGCGTCAGTTCCCGACTCCAAATGGGCGACAGATAGCCCAGGCGGCAAAGATAGAAGTTTTCGCCCCAGTAGTTGCCAATGTTGTTGGGATTCAGGTGCAACTCGGCGCAGTTGATGAAGTCCAGCCCAGTGGCAAGAATGGCTTGCTTCTTTTCCAGCATGGCCTGATAACACTCCGGGGTCATGGGCGTTTCAATCCCCACGCGGGGAATGAAACGCTTAGCCAAAGCCATGTTCGCAATCACCCGGTTAGCGCAGTCGGAAGCACCCAGATTAAAGCGCAGCTCATCTAACCCGCTTTCGCCCAAAGCGCGCAGGTTTTCCTCCGTAGCCAGCGTACCGTTGGTGTACATGTGCTGGTGTACGCCGGCCTGATGGAATTTGCGAATGACGCCGTAGTACTTTTCTATTTCCATAAAGGGTTCCAAATAAACATAGCTGATGCCTGTGGGCTTTTGCTGAACGGACAATAGCAGTTCGATATCCCGCTCGTAAAACTTGGTTCCGCCAATTTCCCACATTCCTTCGCCAATGGGCGGTTGGTCGTCCATTTCGCCATAATCATAGCAAAAGCGGCAATGGAGATTGCATTTGTTGGTTTTCCGAATGGCGCTAAGCCCCGTGCCAAGCAGGCAGGAGCGGCAGCCCTGGGGAAAACGGCTGTCCTCGCCCACATACAGGGTGCGGCCCTGCAAGCTTTTCAAATGGGGAATCTGTGCCATCAGTTTTTGCCGGCGGTGCTCTACCGCCGTTTCCAATTGGGCAAACACAGCCCAGGCAATTTCCTGCTGGCGGGGCAACAGCCCCTCATCCTCAGGCAGCTGGGCAAAAAAGCTGAACCAGGTAAGGGCGTCCTTTTTGGAAATCTTCATAGTGCCTCCCTTATTTTGTCGCCCCGTTTGGGCTGAAAATCTTCCGTGTAAGCTCCTGAGCGGTTGGCGTGGCCGCTAAACCGCCTTGGGCGGTTTCCCGCAGGGCGCAGGGCAGGCTCTCTCCCACCTCGCGCATGGCGGCAATCACTTCATCCACGGGAATCACGCTGCCAATACCCGCCAGAGCCATATCCGCCGCAGCAATGGCGCACATTACCCCGCCGGCATTGCGCTTCACGCAGGGCACTTCCACCAAACCGGCAACCGGATCGCACACCAGGCCCAGCTGATTTTTAATGGCCATTGCCACTGCATGGGACGCCATTTGCGGCGTGCCGCCCTGCAATTCCACCAATGCGGCGGCGGCCATGGCAGCTGCGCTGCCGCACTCCGCCTGGCACCCGCCTTCCGCACCGCTGATACTGGCTTGCCGGGCGATGACCATGCCAACGCCGCCAGCCGCCATCAACGCCAGGCATGCCTGCTCCCGGCTGGAACCCCGTTGAGCCATCATGGTTAAAACCGCCCCCGGCAAAATGCCGCAGCTGCCCGCCGTGGGGCTAGCGACAATCTTGCCCATGGCCGCATTGCACTCCGCCACTGCCAAAGCTGTGGCCATGGCCTGTGCGCAAAATGCGCCGCCCAGCGGAGACGCCTTTTGAGCGTAGCGCGCCATGCGCCACCCATCGCCGCCGGTCAGACCGCTTTGGGAGCGAATATCCTGCCGTTCTCCCTGTTTGGCGGCTTGCTCCATCACCTGCAGCTGGCTGTCCATAACGGCCATCAGCGTTTCCGGCGTCTTTCCCATTTGCCGCGCCTGGTCTTCCAACACCAGCCGCCCGATGGATTGTCCCCGGAACTGCGCCTCGTCGGCCAACTGTGCAACGGACGAATAATCCAGCATAGCCGTTCCTCCTTATTCGTTGGCGTGCAAATACACCACATGTTTCACATTATCCAGCTTGCGAAGCCGCATCAGCAGATCCCGGCTGATATCGTCGTCCACTTCGATGGTCATGATTGACTGATCGCCCTTATTGGGGCGCGCCAGGCGAAAATTGCCAATGTTCACATGCTCCGCCGCCAAAGTCTGAGTAACGTCCGCAATTACGCCATAGGTATCCCGATGGGGAATAATCAGCGTGTTGTATTGCCCGGTAAAGGCGCTTTCCAGGCCGTTAAGCCGGGTAATCAGAATATTCCCGCCGCCCACGGACGCGCCCTCCACCTCGGCCGTCGAGCCGTCTGCCGCCCATAGCCTCACCACGGCGGTGTTGGGATGGCATTTGGGCAGCTTCACCATGCGAAAGTCATATTTCAACCCGTTTTCTTCCGCCAGTTCCAGGCTGCGCGGAAGCCGTTCGTCATCAGGCTTCATGCCCAGAATCCCCGCAATCAGCGCCCGATCCGTACCATGGCCCCGCCAGGTTTGGGCAAAGCTGCCCGCCAGGTCCACCTCGGCGCGCACAGGCGGCTGCGCCAATATCTTTCGGGCAATATACCCAATACGCGCCGCGCCTGCCGTATGACTGCTGGACGGCCCAATCATCACCGGGCCGATAATATCAAAAACGTTCATTGGTTTGCCTCTTTCCCTTTTGCCGGGTGAAAAATGCCGAAACCCGGCATCCGCCCTTCGGTGAGGATACCAATGTTTCGAAGCTTTGTCAATACGCGCCCCGGCTTTCGAAAGCATCCTCGCTTCAATCAAAAACTGTCAGGAAGCGAATCCTTCCTGACAAAAAAGCTTTTCTTCGTCTTCCCTGGCATACGTAACGGAAAAGAACGTAAGGAAAGCCTGCGAACCGCCGAAGCCCATGCGCAGCGTTTCTCCCTTTCAGCAGCATGGGCTCCCCGTTTGCGTTTCTTTGCTTTCTCAACAGATGGAAGCGCGCTTGGCCTACTCATCCGCGGCTCGCCGGACGGCAAAGCGCGCAAGGACAGCCTTGCTGCGCAGGGCCGCCGAACCTGACAGAGCTACCGCTCTCCGATGCTACCCGTTTTTTTCGACAGCCTGAAATGGATGCACCCCGGCTTTTGCCGAAGCGCATCCATCCTGTCATTATTGTTGTTTGCGGGCTCTTTTGGCGTCCAAAAGCGCATTGGCCATTTGACGGGCCGTTTCTTCCATGCGGGGCTTGGGCTTTTTCTTGGGCGTGTCTTTCTTCGGTTTGCCGGGCCGCACAGGCTTTTCCTCTTTGACCGAATGTTGCAGCCGCTTGGCCACCGCCTCCTCCCAGGGCAGCTTGCGCAGCGCAATATCCACCACAAACAGGCACAGTGCAATCACGCACAGGCACCGCCGCAGCTGCCTTCTGATAACGGCAGGTGAAATCGGCGTTTCCCAAAAGCTGTCCGTTTGGCTCAGCAGCCGGCCGCCGGTTTGCAGGCACAGCTGTTCCAGGCTGCCGTCCGGCTCATCCCGCAAATCATATTCCTGGGAAAAGCCTTTTACCGCACCGCCCTCCTGCGTATGCAGCATTCCCTTCTCCGTCTCCTGGGTCACGCGCACCGCATACGCGCCTTCCTGAACCGCAGCGGTTTGCGCCTGATAGCGCCCGGGGGCGGTTTCCGTCAAGGCGACCGTTTCTTCCGTTCCATCGGGGCGAAGCACGGTTGCCGTAGTGCGAATGGTCTGCGCCTCGCCTTCCACGGTGTAGGTTATGCGAAGCGTTCCATCGTTCACGGCGGCTTCCAGCGTACCCTCTCCCGACCGGCTTGGCAGCACCTGTGAAATCAAGCCGCCAAAGAAGGAAGGTGCCTCCGCCCAGCGCAAAAAGCTGCCGGTCCAGGCGCCCTCGGCATCGCTGGTCCAGGCAACGACTCGGCCGGCCCCGGCGTTCCACCAGGCCAGAATGGGGTCTTCCGTGTCGCTCATCAAAGATACAGTGGCAGTGGACTTTTCCGTGCAGGCGATATATCCATTGAGAGCGGGAAACCCTTCAAAGTCCGTCAGGCTGCTGTTTTCGGTAATCACAGGGGTGAACGTGCGGTTTTGCACATAGCTGCCGCTAACCATCATGGTTTCCTTTGTAAAAATCTGGGGGATGTTATCAAACTCGCCCACCACATAGCAGCGTCCGCCGCCCATCTGCGCCAGCTGGCGCATCAGCGCCTGGTCGGCGTCGCCGCCAACGGCCACGGACGTCAAGGTGATACCGGCGCTTTTCATTGCCTGAACAATGCTTTGAAAGCCGGTATCGGCCGGCTGTCCGTCCGAAAGAAAAATCACATGCTTTTGGGGCGTATCCGCCGTCATCAACGTGCGGTAGGCTTCATCCAGCGCGGAGTAAAAGGCCGTTCCTCCGTCGGCCCGCAGGGTGCCAATCTGGCTTTGAATGGCCTGCACATCTGTCACGCTTTGGAAGGGCACAACCCATTTGGCTGTGTCGTCAAAACCGATTACGCCGATTTTATCCTGTTCATTCAGTACCTCTGTAGCGCTCATGGCGGCTTCCTTAGCCACTTCAATGCGGGTGGAGCCAAACTGGCCGTCGGTCATGCTGCCGGACTTATCGATGCAAATCACCAGCGACAGGGCCGGCATGCGCAGCTTTTCCCGCACATCGATGCTCACGGGCAGCAATTCCTCCAGCACCGTACCGCGATAGCCGCCCAAGGCATAGCTATCGTCGCCGCCCAGCACGCACAGGCCACGGCCCAGTCCGGTAACGGCGCTGCTGAGCGCCTGCCATTGCTTTTCACCGGCGGAGGCATAGTTCACATTGTTCAAAATGATGGCGTCATATGCCAGATAGCCGTCCGCGCTCAGGGGCATGGAGGCGGGCGACAGGCTTTCCACCCGGATACCCGCCGCCTCAAACAGGCTTTGTACCCCCTGGCTGTCCGTAATCAGGGCTACGGTAGGCACGCCCTGCACATGCACATAAGCGGACGCGCTGTTATTGCGGGGCAGGGCGTCTTCCTGGCAAACCACCTGCGCCGTATATGTCACAATGCCTGTTTGTTCCGCCACATCGGAAAAAACAAAGCGGTTTTCGCCTTTTTTCAGGCTCACCTGGCGGGTAGCGGTAGGCGCGCCGTTTTGGTACAGTACCAGCGTGCCCTGCATCTCCTGGTTTGCGTCGATAACCGCCGTGATGGATACCTTCTGTCCCTGGCGCAGCTCACCGGGGGCGTTCAGCGCCGTCAGCTGGGCGTCTGCACCCTGTGCGGTATCAACCACCAGCGCATCCACCTTCATGCCCTGCGCACAGAGCATTTCCATGGTAGACCGGCTCACCTTGGCCCGGCCGTCGGTGACCACGGTAACGCCTCCCGCGCCGGAGGGCGTTAGCGCTGCCGCAAGCCGAAGCGCAGCGTCCAGGTCGCTGCCTTCGCCGTTTACCTGGGTATGCAAACCGGAAAAGTTGGGCTTTTCCCCTGCCGGGGTCTCCACCATAGCGTCGGTTCCAAAAGCCATTACGCCAGCCTGCTGTCCCTTGGGCAGCAGCTTCAGTTCTCTGGAAACCTGTTGCTCCATTTCGGCACGTTGTGGCTTGGCGGAATCGGACGCATCCACCAGCACCCAGCGGGTAGCCGCTCCCGTCGTCAGCAGTACCGACGGCGCAGCAATGGCCAACGCCAAAACCGTTACCAGCAGCATACGCGCAGCCAGCGTTCCCTTCCGTTTGAGAGAGCGCTTGCTTAAGCCATAACGTTTATCCAGCCACCAAACCGCCGCCAGCCCGACAGGAATCAGCGCCAGCGCCCACCATTGTTCAAAATCAAGCCCCACGACGGCTCACCTCCCATTCCAGCAGTACCAGCGCAAACAGCAGCAGCAAAAGAGGCAGCGTCCACTCCCGATAGCCCTGTCCGGCGGCGCTCTGCGCTCCTTGCTGGCCCCTGGCTACATGCAGCGTATCGCTTTCCGCCGCCGGCGGATGCACCGTAAAGCGGGTTTGCCGTTCCAAGCCGTCATCAAAGCGCTCCAGAAGCGTATAAACGCCTATTTCCCGCGTGTTTTCCAGCCTGCCGGCCGTCAGCGCCGCCTGCTGGCCCGACGGGGTCAGCACCAGCGTCTGGGTACTGCGCACATCCGCAGAAATGGCCATGCTCTGGCCGCAAACCGTGTTTTCCAAACGCGCTGCCGGGTCGGGCAACAAATAGTTGAGCAGGTTTTGCATCAGCACAGGGAAATCCGCTTTTAAGGGCAGGTTGCTGTCATGCACATCAAAGCCCAATACTGCCGCCCGGCAAGCGTCCGTTTCCTGAACGGACAACAGCGTGCTGCCGCCGGCCTCCAGCACGGCGACGCCGCCGGTTAGCGGTTTGGCCTGGCGAATGGCAATTCCCGAAAGCAGCAGGTTTTCACACAACGTCCGCGCAGTATCGCCTGCCGCCGGGCGCAGGGCGGCGGATACGGCCTTACTTTCTCCGGGCGCAATATCCAGCACCGGTCCATCGGGATTCAGCGCCAGAATTGCGCCGCTTTCCGGCAATGGCTCCGGCAGCGCGCCGTCATAAACATACAAATCGTACTCCGCCGCGACGATAACGTCCTGTGGCAGGGCCTTGTCTACGGTCAGGCTGCCGCCCAGGGCCAGCGCTTGTTCCACAAATACATTCCCTGCCGTCACCAGCAGCGCCCGCCGGTTTGGGTTTACAGGCTTCACGGCATAACGCAGGTTGTCCGCTTCCAAAGCGTCCGAATCCGTCAGGCGAATCAGCACCGTTTCCGCGTTTTCCGGAATGGCAAAGCGTGCGCCGCTTTCCCCATTTGCCGGCAGCGACAGGGTACGTACGTCGCACAAAACGCCATCGGCATAACATTCCAAAGTCACATCGCATGCGTTTCCGTTGTTTTGTACTCTGGCAAAGGCCGTTCCGCTTTCCGGCTGCATGGTAGCGTCCAGCAGACTGCGGTTTTCTGCGCTTTTCCCCACGGCGCAAAGCGTGGCGCCGCCCACTTCCAGCTGCGGGTCGTCGGAGAACACGTAAATCCGCAGGCCCTCCAAATCACGGACCATCGCCTGGGCAAGCGCCAGCGCGCCGGCCATATCGCTACCGCCGTTTTCTGTCTTTAGCGCCTCTATCGCCCGTCTCACCTGGGCATGGTCTTTGCTGCGGGAAAGCGCCTGGCAAAAGCTGGATCCAGCGGTTAACAGCGTTACCGCTTCGCCGTCCGCCATGCCGTCCAACAGGCGCAAAGCCTGCTGCTGCGCCTCTTCCAGCCGGGTGACGCCATCCGCGCTTTGGGCCTGCATGCTCAGGGAAAGATCAAACACAAACACACTCTCCCCCTGACTTCCGCCCAGGCTTGCCGGACGCATCAGCGCCGCCGTCAGCAGGAGAACCGTCAGCATTTGCAGCCACAGCAGCCATCGGCTGCGCAAGCGTTGAAAGGGCTTGCTTTGAGGGGCTTCGCTTTCCATGCGCTTCCATAAAAGCAAGCTGGGAACCATTTCCTGCCGGGCCTTCTTTTTCAGCACCCAAAGCAAAAGAACGGGAATGAGCGCCAGCAGCGCCCATGCGCCGTTAGGTTGAAGCCATTGCATATCGCATCCTCTTTCATCAGGCAATCAGGCCGCAGCGGCTTAGCTCGCGCAGCATTTGTTCCTCAAAGGGCGGCTGGGGCGTTAAGAACACATGAGCCGCTCCATGACTGCGGCAAAACCGGGAAATGCCCTCTACATACGCCCGAACCGTTTCCCGATAGCGCCTCATGGTATCAAAATCAGCCGACAGAATCAGGCTTGCGCCCGTTTCGCTGTCCGCAAGCTCCACCACGTCCTCCATCTGCGGGTCCCACTCCGCCGGGCTGAGCAGCTGCAACACGCTGGTTTCCTGTTTGCGATACAGCAGGGATTGCAAAGCCCGCTCGTAGCCGTCCTCAGAGAGCAAATCGCTGATAAGGATGGATGCGCCGCGGCCCTGGGGCAAGACGGTATGGGTGATGCAGTCGCACAGGCCGACGCGTCCACGGGGCTGCAGACCCGCCAGGAAATCCGTTACTTCGGGATAACTTTGACGGCCCTGTAACGGGCGGGTATGGGCAGGCTCCATATCGGACAGGGCGTACACCGTTACCCGGTCGCCGCCGCAAAGGCATAGGTAGCCCAGCATTTCGGCAAGCTGCTTGGCCGCCTCCCATTTGCCAAAGCCCATGGAGGCGCTTGTATCCACCAGCAAATTCACCCGCTGCTCCTGCTCCTCCATAAACAGCTTCAAAAACAGCCGTTCAAACCGTGCGTATGCGTTCCAATCGATACGGCGTACATCGTCGCCCAACGCATACTCCCGAAAATCCGAAAACTCCACGCTGCTGCCAAGGGCCTTAGATCGGCGCAGGCCGCCGGCTCCTCCGCTGGCCGGATGCCGCATGCGCAGCGCCAAGGCGTCCAGTTTGGTTAAAAAAGCATCCGAAAGCATGGGCTAACTTCCTCTCAGCCTTGCGGCAGCGTTTGAATCAGGTGTGCAACAACGCCCTCCACGGTTTCGCCCTGAGCCATTCCCTCAAAGCTGAGGGCGATTCTGTGACGCAGACAAGCGGGTGCTACGGCCTGAACATCCTCAAAAGCCACGTTGTAGCGGCCTTGCATCAGCGCCCGCACCCTGGCGGTGGCAATGACGGCCTGAGCGGCGCGGGGGCTTACGCCAAACCGCACGCAACTGCGCACCTTTTCCGGGCTGTCCTCCCGCTCGGGATGGGTGGCCAGCACCAGGCGCAGCGCGTAATTCTGTACTGCCTGCGCAATGGGCACCTCCTGCGCTACGGCGCGCATTTCCAGCAGCGCAGCGGCGTTTGCAACCTGCTGCGCATGCCGGGTCTGGGGGCGGGTGGTCAAGCCCACAATCTGCCCCAGTTCTTCCATGCTGGGAAAACCCACCAGAATTTTCATCATGAAGCGGTCCAGCTGGGCTTCCGGCAGGGGATAGGTTCCCTCCTGCTCCATGGGGTTTTGGGTGGCCAGCACAAAGTACGGCTCGGTCAGCTGGTGGGTTTCTCCCGCCACGGTAACCGAGTGTTCCTGCATGGCCTCCAGCAGGGCCGCCTGAGTTTTGGGCGTAGCGCGGTTGATTTCGTCCGCCAGCACGATGGAGGCAAACAGCGGTCCCTCCCGGAACCGGAACTCGTTTCCATTTTCGGTTTTCACAATGATGTTGGTGCCGGTAATATCGGCAGGCATCAGGTCCGGGGTAAACTGGATGCGGCTGAAGGGCATGTCGAATACCTGAGAAAGGGTGCGAACCAACCGGGTTTTGCCCAGGCCGGGCACGCCCTCCAAAAGCACGTTGCCGCCGGCCACCATGGCGGTCAGCAGCTGCTCCACCACTTGCTTTTGTCCAATGATTTCCTTGCCGATTTCCGCCTCAATGGTTTGCATCTGCCGGGAAAACGCCTCAATTTGCGCCTGCTGTATCATGGCCGATTCTCCTTTTTTATTGCTGTAGCAAGGTAAAATAATCCTGCACCCATTTTTGCGCATAGGCAGGCAAAGCCGCGTTCTGCGCCGCCTGTACCGCCGCCTGGCTGTACTCGGGAAGTGCCTGGCCGTAGGGCACGCTGCCTTCCAGGCTGCCGGCGCCGGTTCCCATTTGCGCCTCGGTTATCACGCCCTGGCCCATTTCTCCGGTTTCGCTGAACGAGTCGCCGGAGCCGCCAAGCCGTTTGGGATCATAAATGGTTTCATAATCCGCTACTTTTTTAACTGGCGGCGCTTTTCCCTGGG
Organism: uncultured Clostridia bacterium; assembly: GCA_934621485.1. Lineage (GTDB taxonomy): Bacteria > Bacillota > Clostridia > Christensenellales > Aristaeellaceae > Limiplasma. The sequence continues at coordinate 6,275 of CAKTUS010000019.1, read as the reverse complement.
CGCTGGCGCTTTGACCGTTTTGTGTTTTTCCGCCGTCGCCGTCAGAGGATCCCAGGCTGGCGCCCCCGCCGCTGCCGCCCTTTCCCTGGGCGGCGGATACGCCGTTTCCCCCCTGGCCCTTTTGTCCCTGGGCAGACAGGCTGCCCTTGGCCGCCGCTGATCGAGCCATGGCCGCAAGGGCGGCGGCCTGAGCGCTCAGGGCGCTTTGACCGCTGGCGGCGCTTTGCAGCAATTCCAGGGCTTTTTGCAGGTCTCCTACATTCAGGGCCTGAGCGGCTTCGTCAAGCAGCTCGGCCGCCTGTCCCTCCGCCTGCTGGGCCGCTTCGCTTAGCTGCCGGGCCGCTTCATCGCCTTCCAGCAAGGACTGGGCCTGCTGCGCATTATGGTTTTCAAGGGCGCTGGCCAGGCCGGCCAGCCCGGCGCTTTTCAGCGCGTTCAATGCGTTTTCGGCCGTGCGCTGCTGCATGCGGGTCAGCTTGCGTTCCGCCTGATCCACCGCCTCCAGTGCGTCGCGCTTGTTTTCGGCCCGGCGCAGATTTTGCGACAGTTCGCTAAGCAGCTTTCGGGTTTCCGGCGCTTCCGCCTGGCTTTGATCCATGGTTGCGGCGCTTTGGTCAATGGTTTCCGCCTGCGCCGCCATTTCCCGGCGAAACTGCTCCTGCGCGCGCAGCAGCTCCACCTGGGGATTGGGAATAAGAAAGCTAAGGGCGGTCAGGCCCAGGCAGACTGCAATCGCCATCCACACGGCCCCTGGCATGTGCAGATGCATTACGCGGCGAGGTTCCAGCCCTTTCAAGCTTTCAATGGCGTCCCTGCGCTGCAAGGAGGCCATGGGCGTATCGTCATCCTGAAGCATCAGCGCCGTTTGGGCACGCGCCATCAATCCCAGCGCGTCAGCCTGACGGGCGGCGTCCAAATCGGCCACAGGCCAGCTCGCTGCCGTAAGCGCGCACAGCGCCGGCAAGCCTACCAGCAGTGCCAAGCCCCACGCCAGCGCCGCCGGCAGCGGCCACAGGAATGTGGCCATACGCAGCAGCGCAACGCCGCCCGCCGCGGCCAAGGCTCCTATCGCCGCCCACTGAAACGCGCGCTGCGCACGCAAGCGGCGTTTGACAGGCAAAAGCGCCTGTTGCAACTCACGCATGTTTCCGACCCTTTCCGCCCCCATCGCGATGGAGGCGCATATTCGCCACCGACAACCCAATCAATACCAAGGAAGCGGCGGCCATCACCGCCATATTTCCATAGGCGCAGCGGGCATAATCCAACATGGCGCCCGTGTTGCCAAGGGTGTAGCTGATTTGCCAGAGAAACTGCCCGCTCAAAAGCCCGGTTTGAGATTCCAGCAGCGAAAACAGCCCAAGGCCCGGGTTCATCACAAAGGCAATGGGCGTATAATCCAAGGTTTCCACCATCGCCAGCGTGCCGGCGTTCGCCAGCGCGTCATACATTTCGCCAATTCGCCGCACATCGTAAACCAACGGCAGCAACGTAAGAAGCCCAATTGCAAACACCAGCAAATAGCTGACTACGGTGGAGGCCACGGTGCGTTTGAACAGGCTGGAGCACCAAAGGCCCACGCTCAAAGCGCCCAGCGCCGCCGTCAGCAAAAAAACCACGCTCATAAGCACCTGACCCAGCGTGGCTGCGCCGGTAATGAGCACCAGCGACAGCATGGGCATGGAGCAAAGCACCAGTATTGCCAAAAATGCAAAGCTTTCCATCAGGGTTCCCATCACCAGGCGAACAGGGCCCATATTGGTTACCCGAAGCAAATCCAGGGTTTGCCTTTCCCGCTCGCCGCTGATGCTGCCCGCCGTCATGGCCGGGGCCACCAAAATGATCAGCAAAAACTGCAACGCCACAATACCCATGTAGCCAGCCACGCTATAGCTCATGCTGCCAAGCGTGAAGGTGAGCTGCACAAAGGGCGCGTACACCAGCACATAGGCCAGCAGTCCCAGCAGCAGCGAATAGCCCGTCAGCAGCAGCGGCGTGCGCCAGGAGCGCATGCGCCTGCGGGCGGAGAAGGACAAAATGGGGTTACTCATCCTTGGTCACCTCCATGAACACCTTTTCCAGATTCAGGGGCGCACGGTGGAAATCCACCACGGGCGCCTGCTGGCATAATTGCCGCAGCAGAGCCGTCGCCGCATCGTCGCCGCCGTCAAACGAAACCGTCATCTCCCCGCCGGTTTCCCGGCCCACGCCGGTTACGCCGGGCTGCTGGCGAATGAACGCGGCCAGCTGCTGCATGCGCTCGCTATCCAGGCTTTGCGACAGACGAATCAAAATGGGCGCGTTTCCATTCATGTGGCGGTCCAGCGCCTCGACCGAGCCGGAAAACACCAGTTTGCCATGGTCAATAATTGTCAGCGAATCGCACATTTCTGAAAGCTCCGGCAGAATGTGGGAGGAAATGAGCACGGTTTTGCCCATTTCTTTCAGGGTGCGCAATATGCTTTTCATTTCCGCACGTGCGCGTGGATCCATGCCGGAGGCGGGTTCATCCAAAATCAGCAGCTTGGGGTCGTGAATGAGAGCGCGGGCCAGACAAAGCCGCTGCTTCATTCCCCGGGACAGCACATCCACATAGCCATCCCGTTTTTCCGACAGGTTTACCAATTCCAGCAGGCTGTCAATCATGTTCATGCGTTCACGGTAGCCAAAGCCGTAGCAGCGGGCATAAAAGTCCAGGTACTCCCAGCTTTTCAGCCGGTCGTACACGCCGAAAAAGTCCGGCATATAGCCCATCAGCTTGTGCATTTGCTTTGGATGCTTCAAAACGTTCACTCCGTCCAGTTCAGCCGTGCCGGAGGTGGGCTTGAGCAGCGTAGCCAAAATGCGCATGGTCGTGGTTTTGCCCGCGCCATTGGGCCCCACAAAGCCGTGAAGCTCGCCGTCGCCAATGGTCATGTTCAAATGGTCCAGCGCTGTAAAAGCGCCATAGTTGCGCGTCAATTCACTAACGATGAGCATTTACTTCACCCTCCCTTCTACAGTCAGCTGCGGCTCGGAAACATCGGCATAGTCCTCGGTGCTTCCACTCTTTTCAAAACGCACGTAAAGGTAACCGTCCCGGGCATATTTGTCCAGATTGGGCACGCCGTTTTCCTCCCAATCGCCCTGGCCGGTGGTACGGTTCACCACATAACGGTTCCAAACCTCCCAATCGCCGCTTACCTGGTTATACAGGCTAACCTGATAGTTATAGTAGTTGTAGCGGGAACCCAGGGTAAAGGAGCTGATTTCCATATTTCTGGGCAGGGCGGTCATATCGATGGCAAACATGGGATTGGCCGAAAGCATATAGCTGCGATAGCCGTAATAGGACCCGCTGCTCGCCAGCGGCTCGCCAATCACAGGTTTTCGCCCCTCCTCCTGGGAGGCAAGGCTGACCGGGAAGCTGCCGGACAGGAAATGCGCCGTTCCGTCGGAAGAGATGGGGTTGTACGTTAGCCGCGCCTGGATACAGTTGCTCTGGGCCTGACGGGTAACCGGCTGGCCGTCTACCGTCACTTCCAGTTCATCCAGGTCGCTGCAGAAGGCGATGTAATAGAACGTGTTTTCCCCCGCATCCATCGCCTGGCCGGCGCTGACCATACTCCGGCGGTTATCCCACAGGCTTTTTTGAGCGGATGGAGCCTGCTTGCGCTTTTCCGTAAAATAGTTGTCCACCATTTCATAGGGCGAATAATTGCCCCGCATGCTGTCGCCAAGCAGCACACCCTCTTTGAGGGTATAGGTTCCGTTGCGCATTTCCTTTTCTTCTTCATCGGTCATGGGCCGCATGGTGCAAGTCGCGCTTTGGCCGGGCAGCAATTCCGGCACGCCGGCAAAGCCTTTTTCTGTCAGGATAAGTCCTTCCGACAGGGTGAGTCCGGAACCGTTAAACAGGGTGAAAACCATTTCGCCTTTCTCCCAGCCACACTGGCCGGAAATACCGCCTGCATCCTTCATCGGCACGTTTCGCACCATAAAGTTATTCAGCTGCCAGGCTCGGGAAAGCTGGCAGGTAATGGCGTCCGGGCTGCCATAGGTGTAAGTATAGCGCAGCTTGGCGGCTTCCGGCTCCGACTGGTTGTCGTTCACATAATAGCCTATGGTAGAGGCCATATCAATATCGCCGCCGCTGAAGCTGATGGTCAGGGGCTGGCGATCCGCCTTGGCGGCAGTTACCACGGTATAGCTGCTGACGCCCCCGTTCTGATCCACATCCACCAGTGAGAACCGCACAGCCACCGGCTGGCGAATGGGCAGCAGGGAGCTCAGACCCCACATGCCCAGCGCCGCCACGGCGGCCAAAACCGGCACAGTTAGCCACATCCACTCCCGCTTATCCAGCTTTTGAAGCAGCAAATAGGAGCCGAGGCCCACCAACACCACAAACGCGCCCATCAAAACCAACGGCCATTCGGCGCCGTTGCCGGAAGGAATGTCGATTTGGCTGGTAATGCCCTCGTCGGTATGGCCGTTCTGCGTGTTGTAGCTGCCGGTAGAACGCTGTGTGGCCATGTTGCGATACGCAGACGGCACGCCAGCCAGCATCACGCGCTGCCAGATCACATTCATTCCCATCCAGCGGCTCAGCGGCTTTTCCGTCAGCGAAAAGGCGGCGGTTATTACATAGCCCTGGTCTACCTTGGTAATATCCATCAGGCCGCCCAGGTTTGCGCCCGCAGCGCCTTCCAGAACAGTTACCGTGTTTTCCTCTTCCATTCCCTGGCCTTTGATTCCCAAGGTTTCCATCAGCCGGCCGCTAACATTGGCTTCCTTGGTTACCGCCCCGGCGCTGATTCCCGTATACTGCTGGAAAAACGCAAAGTTTTCCTGGGCCTTCGCCCCGCCGCCTATCAGCGCCACGCCTCCCCGGCGCAGCCACTGGTCAAAAGCCTGCTGCTGCTCACTGGACAGGGTGAACAGGTCCACGCCGTCTACCGCCAGCATATCAAAGGCGCGCAGGCTTTCCACATCCGTGGGAAAGGTTTGGGCGTCCAAAGCAACAGGCGTCCAGTATTCCGCACGGGCCAAAGCGTCGTTGCTTTGGGTAATGGCCAGGTATTGCAGGCTGGAAGCATCCTGGCTCAGCGTGCCTACCATCAGTGTATAGGGGTTCAGCACGGCTTCCGGTTGAATGTCCTGCTCTATAAGCGCCTGCGTTCCCTGCATCAGCCGCAGGGTGTAGGTTTTCTGCTTTTGGGTCAGCACCACCGGCATCGTTACCTGCACAGACGCGCCTGCCGCTACGCTCACCGGCAGTTGATAGCGGTCATACTCCGTAGCGCTGCGATTGACATCCAGCGTTAAAACGCCCTCCAGGTCCGGGCCGTTGTTTGCAAGAGTAACGGTTACAGGCAGCTTACGCACGTACGTAACGACGCCGCCATACCCCATGGTCGCCTGCATGGTGATGTCTGCATCCGCCAGGCCGCAAAGGGGCGTCAGGCAAACCGCCATGCAGCACAGAGCCGCTGCCAGCCGGTATAAAGCACGTCTAGTCATGAAGGTTCCTCCTTGCCGCAAATGGCCGCACTTCTGCGGCTTTCACTTATCCAACGATAGGGCCGTGTCTTTTCTTCCCAGTTTTCCCGCATTGTGCAAAAATGCGCCGGCAAAACACGGATATGCCGCCGGCTGGCTTTGGCCCGCTCAGAGACGGCTACCGGCGGCGCCGCTCACGCCGTAAAGAAGCCGATACCTGCACCCATGCCCTACGGGCTGCCAGCCTTGTCAGCGCCTCTTGCCAGTGTTGACGCCGCTTCCGTTCTAAAAAAAGCAATTCGTTCTTTTCCGCCCAAACCGCATCGTTTCCATCGGCTCTGCCGGGCGCTTATGGCTAAAGCATACAAAAAACGCCGGCTGCTCAGGAAACAGGCTTTTCCGAGCGGCCGGCGTTTGGCGGGATTGTTCAGGACAGGATGGCCCGGTCGCTGGCAAACTCGCTGCCGCTGGCGCGGGTGAACATTTCCAGCAAATCGGTAACCGTCAGCTTTTGTTTTTCCTCTTTAGCAATATCCAAAATGACGCGGCCTTCATGCAGCATCACCAGCCGGTTGCCGTAGCGGATGGCGTCGCGCATGTTATGCGTAATCATCAAGGTGGTGAGATGGTTTTCCGTTACAATGCGCTCCGTCAGTTCCATCACTTTAGCCGCCGTGCGAGGATCCAGGGCGGCGGTGTGCTCGTCCAGCAGCAGCAGCTGAGGCTTTTGCAGCGTAGCCATCAGCAGGGTTAGCGCCTGCCGCTGGCCGCCGGACAGCGTGCCCACTTTGGCC
>CAKTUS010000018.1 GCA_934621485.1 uncultured Clostridia bacterium | reverse complement strand
GGTCTTACTCCCGTTGAAATCAGAAGCAAGACCGCGTTATTCTATGAAATTCTACGATAGCCCCTTATTTTTCTGTCCGTTGCTTGGGGAACAGTCCAGTTTTTTTCGATGCCAAAGCGCCCGCACGCGCATGGGTGTTGCCCCAGCCAATGGAACGGATGCATTTGCAGCTCAGTCAGGCGGTGTTCTTCCCAAAACGGGTTCTTGAACGGGCCGGCCTGTTCAGAAAAAGGCTTCCGGCAGCTTTCCCAAAAAAGTTTTATTTTTCCTCTTGACAACCGGGCCAAACGGGGGTATGATACGCCCATCAACCGTTGAGGAAGAGGAGTACCCGTTCCAAGGCGTGGCAAAGGGAGCCGTGAAGAGTGAAACCACGGCGCACGGCAGAACGGCGAATGGACTTCCGAGGGCGGCGGCGAAAGCCTTTTTGTCAGGCCGTAGCTGTCGACGGGATCCCACACCCGTTATCCAGGTGGCGCGTATGTTGGTACGTGAACGAAAGCCCGCTGTAGCGGGGAAATTGAGTGGCACCGCGGAAATTCCGCCTCAAGCAACAAGGACGTTGCTTGGGGCGTTTTTTCATACCTGATGAAAACATATGGAAAGGTGGATGAACCCCATGAAAAAGAAACTGTTCGCTCTGGTTTTGGCCCTTTGCCTTGTTTTATCCGTTTCGGCCCTGGCCGAGAACCTGACCATCGGCATCGCTCAGTTCGCCGAGCATCCCAGCCTGGACAACTGCCGTGAGGGTTTCATTCAGGGGCTGGCGGAAGCCGGCTATGTGGAAGGTGAAAACGTAACCTTCGTCATTCAAAACGCGCAGGCGGATATGGGCATGGCTCAGCAAATTGCCCAGCAGCTCAGCCAGAGCTGCGACCTGGTGTGCGCCATCGCCACCCCCATGGCTCAGGCGGCCGTCAACGCCTGTATGGATAACGGCAAGCCTGTGATTTACACCGCCGTCAGCGATCCTGTGGCCTCCATGCTGGCAAAGGAGGATGGCACCAGCAGCCTGAACGCCACCGGCACCTGCGACCTGCTGCCCGTGGAAGCCCAGCTCAAGCTGATTCGCGCCCTGATGCCGGACGCGGCCAGCATCGGCATTTTGTACACCACCAGCGAAACCAACTCCGAAAGCCAGCTCAAGCTGTATGAAAGCCTGGCCGGCCAGTATGGCTTCACCATTGTGTCCAGCGGCATTTCTACCGGCGCGGACATTCCCCTGGCGCTGGATAACCTGCTGCCCAAGGTGGATTGCCTGACCAACCTGACCGATAACACGGTGGTCAGCTACCTGTCCACCGTTCTGGACAAGGCCAACGCCGCCGGGAAGCCTGTATTCGGCAGTGAAATTGAGCAGGTGAAGAACGGCTGTCTCGCCTCCGAGGGTGTGGAATACGTGGCGCTGGGCCGTCAGACCGGCCTGATGGCCGCCAAGGTGCTGCAGGGCGCTTTTGCCGGCGACCTTCCGTTTGAAAGCAGCGAGGGCGGCGATATGTGCTACAATCCCGAGGTGGCGGCGGCGCTGGGCATTACCATTCCCGAAGCGGAGCTGGCCCGCGGCATCGACGTAACCCAGCAGTAACAAAAAATGCCGGAAGGACAAAAGCCTTCCGGCCAGACCGTCCAAGCACCCACTTCGGGAAGTTGTCAGGGGGGCTGCGGCCCCTCTGACGGTGTCTGGCAGAAAAAGCCGCCAGGCTAGCTTTTATGACGGCCGGGCCGGATGGACAAAAGCCTTCCGGCTCTTTCCCTGCGTTCCATCACCTACTTTTTGGGAGGGCTTTCCCCATGGCTGTACTCACTGGTATTCTGGAAGAAGGCTTGATTTACGCCATTTTGTCTTTGGGCGTGCTCATCACCTATCGCGTGCTGGATTTTCCCGACCTGACGGTGGATTCGTCCTTTCCCCTGGGGGCGGCGGTCAGCGCGGTGCTCACCCTTCAGGGCATGTCTCCGGCGCTCACGCTGCTGGCAGCGGCGCTGGCGGGCGCGGCGGCCGGGCTGGTAACCGGGCTGATTCATGTGAAGTGCAAGGTGCGGGACCTGCTCAGCGGCATCATCACCATGACGGCGCTGTACTCGGTGAACCTGCGCATTGCCGGCCGGGCCAATCTGCCGTTTTTCAATATGGATACGCTGTTTGACAATCCGCTGGTCGGCAGCCTGCCCGCTTTTCTCAAGCCCTATTCCAAGGTGCTGGTGGTGCTGGTCATTGTGCTGATTGTGAAAGTGCTGCTGGACCTGTTTATGAACACTAAGGCCGGATTCCTGCTGCGAGCCGTGGGCGACAACCGCAGCGTGGTAACCACGCTGGCCTGCGACGATGGCATTGTGAAAATTGAAGGGCTGGTGATCGCCAACGCGCTGGTGGCCCTGTCCGGCGCCGTTATGGCTCAAAAAAACCGGGTGTTTGAAATCTCCATGGGCACAGGCGCCATGGTATTCGGCCTGGCGGCGGTGATTATCGGCGTGAATATTTTCCGAGACCGGCAGAAAGTGAACAGCTCCACCGCGGCCATTGTGGGCAGTATCATCTACAAAGCCTGCGTGGCGCTGGCCCTGTCCCTGGGGCTGATGCCTCAGGACTTGAAGCTGGTAACCGCCGCGCTGTTCCTGCTGATTTTGATTGCGGGCAACGTTTCCAGGAAGAAGGTGAAGGTAGATGCTTGAGCTCAAAAGCATTACCAAGGTTTATTCCCCCGGCACCGTCAATGAAAACGTGCTGTTCAAGCATTTCAGCCTGACCGTTCCCACGGGGCAATTCATCAGCGTAGTGGGCTCCAACGGCAGCGGCAAAACCAGCCTGCTAAACCTGATTTGCGGCTCCATTCAGCCTGACGGCGGCCAGATTGTGATGGACGGCAAAGACATTACCCATCTAAAGGAGCATAAGCGCTACCGCAACATTGGCCGTGTGTATCAAAACCCCGCTATGGGCGCCTGCGGCGGCATGACTCTGCTGGAAAACATGGCCATGGCCGATAACAAAAACCGGCCCTACAACATTACCCCCGGCGTAAACCGCCGCCGGGCGAATGATTACCGCGATATGCTGCACAGTCTGGGCCTGGGGCTGGAGGACAAGATGAACATTCCCGTAGGCTCGCTCAGCGGCGGCCAGCGGCAGGCCGTCGCGTTGCTGATGAGCACCCTGACGCCCATCGAATTTCTGATTCTGGACGAGCACACCGCCGCTCTGGACCCCAAAACCGCCGACGTCATTATGCGGCTGACGGGTCAGTTGGTGCAGGAAAAGCATTTGACCACCCTAATGGTAACCCATAACCTGCGCTATGCGCTGGAATACGGCGACCGCCTGCTGATGATGCACGAAGGCCAGGCCGTGCTGGACAAAAGCGGCCAGGAAAAGGCTGATTTGCGCCTGGAGGATATTTTGGGCGTGTTTAACGAAATTAGCATCGAGTGCGGCAACTGAACCGTTCGTTTCCAAGCTCGTGCAGTTTCGACGGAAAAAAGGCGGGCGCTTAAGTGCCGGGGCAGCGGCGGCCGCCGGCCTGTAAACGGAAAAAGCTGCGGACGCTGACACGCAGCCTGAATTGTTGGTTTTGTCAGGGATGCGATGGCTTTGGGTTTTGGGCTATCCATGGCCCGCGCTCGGTGCAGCCGGCTGAGCGTCCCCTCCCTTGGCAAGGCAGGGCGTGAAACAAGCAGCGTAATTTCCATGAAGAGGGAACAACCGTAGCGCTCCATCTTTTTAACACACAGTCTGCGTCGCGTACCGATGGTACGCGACGCAGACTGACGAAAAACGCTAGAATTAGGAGAGTACGCGCCACGAGCATGGCTACGCCGGTTCGCGGGAAAAGGGCCGCGACGTAAAGCATAGGGACTCCGTCCCTCAAGCAGCGGCAGGTGCCGAAGGGAAGCGGGCGCCCAACGGGCACAACCCAGGCCGTCAAAAAAGGTCGCCTGACGGCGCTCTTTTCTTCTGAGAAGCGCTCTTTGCCTGCTCGCCTGCGGCTCGCAGGGCGGCAAAGAGCGTAAGGAAAGCCTTGCTGCGCGCGGCCCCTCCGATGCCTCCCAGGGATTTTGGGACAGTCTGAACCGCCATAGACCGTTAGCGGCCTGCGGCTGGGGCGCAAAACGCGGGAAGATTGCAGTCGTTGTCCTTCCCCCATTTGACTAGCCGCTCCGCCTCCTGCTCCTCCGCTTTTTTGACAAACAACCCCGCCTCCAAACAGAGACGGGGTTTTGCGCATTATTCCGGCAGGCTGGCCGCAGCCACGCTCTGGCCCACGCGGCGGCTCTTTTCATCAGGCAGGTTCACCTGCATTTTCAGCTGCGGATACTCGGCGCGCAGCACTTCCTGGGCCTTGGCCAGCACCAGGTCGCCGCCCTTGCCGCTGGTTACGCGGCCCATGAGCAGCACATGATTGATGTCATAGAACAACGCATAGAAGGCAAGCGTATAGCCTAGGTATACGCCGATGGTTTCATAAATTTTGGCGGCCTCCGGATTGCCCTTTTCCATTTCGGCCTGCACCACCTTCAGCTTTTCGGCGGGACTCAGGCTTTTCTCCAGGCAAATCCCGGCGGCGGGAGCCAGCTTGATCACCGCGTCCTGGGAGAAATACTTCACGCCGCAGCCTCGGTCTCCGCTCCACTCATCCACCATGGCGTCTTGCGCCAAATCGCAGGGCACAAAGGCCAGTTCGTTCAGCCAACCGGTAATATTGCCCTTCTGATCCACATAGCCGCCGGCCTCGCTGGTGCCCATGGCGATACCCAAAATGCCGTCCTCGCCCAGGCTCATGGCTCCGGCCAGCGCCGTTACATCGCCGTCGTTGCACACTACCAGAGGCACATCGCCAATTTCTTTGGCCGCACGAATGTAGATATCCTTCACGTACTTTTCGTAATCCGCCTGAGGCACCTTCAGGAACAGGGAGGCGTTCATGGTGTGGTTGTTAATGTACACGCCGGCGGAGCTGACGCCGATGGCGTCCACACGGGGCATTTTGCTGGCGGCGGTTTTCATGGCGCTGACAATGCCGTCAAAATGGTAGGATGGGTCGCTGTTGGTTTTGGGGAACCAAACCACTTCCTCGCTGTACACGCTTTCGCCGTCGATGACGGCGCTGACCTTGCGGTCGCTGCCACCTGCGTCAAAGCCGATGCGGCAGCCGTTCAGGTGACGGCCGACAGGAGCCGAAGCGTCCTTGCGCGCCGGCGCTTCCTCGGGAGTGGGCGCATAGAGCACCTCAAAATCATGCTCGTACACATGCGCCATAAAATGAGCGTCAAACTCGCGCTTGCCGCCGGCGCGGTACTGGTCCTTCACGCCCTCATACACCTTTTGGCTGCCTGCCACCGTAACGCGGAAGCCGCCGTACACCCACAGCATGGTTTTCACCATGCGCTCGGCCATGCGCAGATTAACGGCGTCATTTTCGCCGCCTTCGGGCAGCAGGCGCATGTCGTAGACTGCCACCAGGCCGTCGTTGCGCTCCAACGCAAGGCGAATCATGGGGCCGTTTTCTTTTTCGGCCCGAGCCTGCAACTGGCACAGACTGCGGTAGATGGGGGAAAAGTTCGAGTCCAGGGGCGCGGGGATTTTCAGATGCTCCATATTCGTTCCTCCCAATGATAGAATTTGAGAATGTATGTACACGTATTCTTTATATACCTTCGTTTTTCATTATATCGTATTCGTTCCGTTTTGTCCATAGCAAAACGTCCGCAGACCCAGGCTACAGTCGTAATGTGATGATTCAGAGCCATAGCGCCAGGATACGCTTTGTTTGTCAATCGTAATGGGTGAATCGCATTTGTTTGGAACATCGGTTCGTATTTTACCGCACTTCTCATTCGGTAATTTCACTGCGTGCTTGAAACGATGCAGGAAAGGCGCGCTTCTCATCCAAAAAAGCTCGCCTGACGGCAAGCTTTCAGATGGTCGAAAAAAACCGATAGGCGAGTACGCGCCCGCGAGCATCGCTGCGCCAGTTCGCGTGAAAAACAGAGGGGCTTCGCCCCTAAAATCCCGGCCTATATCTCCCTTTTTGGCAAACTGAAAGTTCGCCTGACGGCAAGCTTTCCGGCGGCCGAGAAACCACGGGTGATATCGGAGGGCCGCGGCCCTCCGACATTCATTGCGAACCCGGCGTACACGCCGTCGGGTTCGGCAGCCTTGCGCAGCAGGGATCAGCCCGTTGACAAAGTCCCTTCTCCAAAAAAGCATCCATACCCTGCAAAACCTTTCTTTGTAACGCAACGAAAGAAAACGAGGCTTCTCATTCTCTCACGGTATAGGCTCAAAATCAATCTGCGAGGCACAAAACTCCGGCGGTTTTGTGAGCCGTTTTTATGATCGGGGTTTTTCAGCAACCCGAGCCTTGCGCCGCAAGGCTCAAGGCTTGTGCTTTGCCGCCCGGCCAGTCGCAGGCGAGTAGTCAAAGCGCGCTTCTCGGCTGAAAAGATCGCCGTCAGGCGTTTTTTTCAGGAATGGCGAAACGTTTTCGAAAACCCCCTGCCTGGGCACTGCGCACGGCATAGCAAGCTTCTTCCATTTTCTCGATCGTAAATCAGCCGGGCGCTACGTTTCCAGTCGGCGGGCTGCCGCCCCTCCAACCACTTCTCGGAGCAGCTTTGAGGACAGGCCGAAAACTTGGGCCGGCTTTCGGCCTGCACCGCAGGAATCTCCGGGCTTTTTCTACCGGTGATGTTTAGCCTTCCACACACCGCTCCAGCTCCTGGGCTGTATGAACCAGCACGCGGGCCCCGGCGGCGCGCAGTTCCTCCTCTCCCCGAAAGCCCCAGCACACGCTGGCGCAGTCCACACCGGCGTTTTCAGCCGTGCGAATGTCCACATCGCTGTCGCCCACATATAGCACCTGTTGGGGAGAGCAGTGCCACTGGCTCATCACATGCAGCACACTGTCGGGGCAAGGCTTGGGGCGAACGCCGTTGCCCTCCCCCACGGCCAGCGAAATGGTCGTTGGAAAGTACAGCTTGGCCAACGCCTTCACATTGGGATCATTCTTATTACTGACAATAGCCATGCGAACGCCGCGGGCCTTCAGCCGGGCCAGCAGCTCTTCGATGCCGTCATAGGGCGCTGTGGTATCGTTATTGTGCCGGGCATAATAGGCTTTGAACACGGCCAAGGCTGCCTGAATCTCCTCTTCGGCGCAGCCTGCGGGCACAGCCCGGCGAATCAGCATTTCCACGCCGTTTCCCACGAAGCGCCGCACTTCCTCCAGTGTGCGCACAGGGTACCCTCGCTGCTCAAGCGCATGATTGGTGGCGCGCCACAGGTCCTGCAGGGTATTGAGCAACGTGCCGTCCAAATCAAAAATCACCGTATTGTAACGCATAAACGCCTCCTATTTGCTTTGGTTGTGGGCAAGGATGCGCTCCGCCAGGCTTTCGCTGATTCCCTCCACCTGGCACAATTCTTCCTTGCTGGCGGCAAAGATCGCGCCCACACTGCGAAAATGGCGAATGAGAGCGGCCTGCTTTTTGGGGCCGATGCCGGGAATACTGCTCAGCTCGCTGCGCAGCCCTTCCTTGCCCCGCAGGGCGCGGTGGTGCGTGATGCCGAAGCGGTGGGCCTCGTCGCGCACATATTGAATCAGATGCAGCGCATTGGAGCGCCGGTCCAGAAGGATGGGATCATGAGGCCGCCCGGGCAGATAAACCTCCTCAAACCGTTTGGCCAGGCCAAACATGGGCACGTTGCCGCCCGCATCCAGCATGGCCCGATAGGCAAAGGCCAGCTGCTCCGGGCCGCCGTCAATCAAAATCACGTCCGGCAGCTTGGAAAAACTGCCCTGGTCCGGGTCCAGCCCGGCGGCCTGGCGGTCGTGCTTTTCCTGCAAACCGTGGGTGAAGCGGCGGGTGATCACCTCGGCCATGGAGGCAAAATCGTTGGCTCCCTCTACCGTTTTGATACGGTAAATGCGGTAAGCCTTTTTATTGGGCAGTCCGCCTTCAAACACCACCATGCTGGCCACGCTCAAAATGCCCTGAGTGTTGGAAATATCGTACCCTTCGATACGCTGGGGCAGGGTGGGCAAATGCAAAGCCTGCTGCAATTCCAGCATGGCCTGCCGAGTGCGCATATCGCGGATGGCGGCGCTTTGCTGATGCTTGAGCAGGGCGTCCTGCGCGTTTTTCAGCGCAATTCTCACCAAATCCAGCTTATCGCCCCGCTGGGGCACCGTCAGGGTAACGGCGCCGCCCTTTTTCTCCCGCAGCCACTGTTCCCACTCGTCCAGCGGCTCGGGCAGGCATTGTGCCAGCACATTGCGGGGAATCAGGTGTTCGTCGTCATAATACTGGGTCATAAAATTGGAAAGGATGGCTTCCGGTTCTTCATCGCCGGCGTTTTCCATCAGGAAAGCCTGGCCGCCTTCGATGCGGCCCGATCGAATATGGGTCAGGTGCACCATGGCGTCGCTGTCGCTGACGGCCACGGCCAGCACGTCCTGCTCCACATCCCGGGTTTGAATGGCGTGCTGCTCCTCCATCAGCTGCCTGATGTCTCTGATTTTATCCCGGAGCACGGCCGCCTGTTCATATTCCATGCGTTGAGCGGCCTGATTCATTTCCTGCGTGAGGCGGCTGAGCAGCTCCCGGCTGTCGCCGTTCAAAAAGGCAATCACCCGCTGCAAAAGGGCATTGTAATCGCTCTCGCTGATTTTTCCGGCGCAGGGGGCCATGCAGCGGCCAATTTGGTAGTGCATGCAGGGGCGCTTTGGGGTTTTCAGCGGCAGGCTCAGGTTGCAGGTGCGCAGCGGGAAGAAGCGCCGCACCTCCTCCATAACCTGACGAACCGCCGTTGCGCCAATGTAGGGACCAAAGTATTTCGCCCCGTCGTGCTGATTCATGCGCCGGGCCAACGTTAGCCTAGGATATCGCTCGTCGAGGTCGATGCGCAGGTAGGGATAATGCTTGTCGTCCTTCAGCAGAATGTTGTAAAAGGGCCGGTGCTTCTTAATCAGGTTACATTCCAGCGTCAGCGCTTCAAAATTGGTTTGGCACAGCATCAGGTCAAAATCATCCACGCGGGCCACCATAGCGGCCACCTTGGGCGTGTGACTGCCATGAAAATAGGAACGTACCCGGTTTTTCAGGTTTACCGCCTTGCCCACATAGATAATCTGCCCCTGCGATTTCATCAGGTAGCAGCCGGGGCTGTCCGGCAACATTTTGATTTTGTATTCCAGGGTTGGGTTCATTTATGGGCCTCCTTGATAACGGCAACCAGCAGGCGGAAGTCTTACAATCATAGCCAGTGCATCAAGGCTGCACTTTGCAACACAAGACGGTTCATTGCCTTTTTCCTGATTCCAGTATGATAAAAGAATTCGACGGCTTCGCAGGCCAAGGACAGGCAAACGATCTTTCCTTGCCGACTGAAGGCGATTCGCCCTTCGCGCCTTGGCCAGCTTTTTCCTTTCAGCCATCGTCTTTTCGCCGGCAATCTGCAAAAACGGGACAAGCCTACAGCAATGAGACAAACTGCCAAGCCTGCAACATCTGGGCCTTTCCTGTCTATCAAAGCGCAGCCTTTCAGCCGGCGGGAACCGGGCCGTCGAACGGCGTCGGCTCATCGTTCAGCCTCTGCGCTTTGGATGGGGAAGCAGGCTTCCCCATCGGCCTTATTGAGAAGGCCTCTTTCGAGTGAGCAAGCATACCGTCTCCACATGCTCGGTTTGTGGAAACATGTCCACAGGCATAGCTTCCTGCGCGCAATAGCCATGAGCGGTCAAATAGCCTAGGTCTCGCGCAAGGGTCTCCGGCATGCAGGATACATAAACCACCCGGGCTGGGGCCAACCGACACAAAGCGGCCAAAAACCGCTCGTCGCTGCCGGCGCGCGGCGGATCCATCACCACCACATCCGGGCGCTGATTTTGACGGGCCAGCCTGCGCATGAAATCGCCTGCATCGGCTTCCACAAAGCGGGCGTTTTCCACCTGATTGCGCCGGGCATTGCGGATGGCGTCCTGCACTGCATCCGGGTTCAACTCCACGCCGGTCACCTGTGCCGCCAAATCTGCCGCCGCCAGGCCGATGGTGCCAATGCCGCAATAGGCGTCCAGCAAATTCTCCCTGCCGCTTAAAGCCATATAGCCTAGGACGATTTGATACAGCTTTTCCGTTTGTTCGGCGTTGACCTGGTAAAATGACGCTGGCGAAATCCCAAAGCGTTTTCCGCACAGAACATCCTCGATATATCCTTTGCCATAGGCTATACGGCTGCTTCGTCCCAGAATCATGGAGGTGCGGAAGCCGTTCAGGTTAACCACCACCGTCGTGATGAAGGGGCAGCTTTTCACCAGCGCCTCTACAAAGGCACGGCGGGCGGGAAACTCCGGCCGGCCAATAACCAGGGTTACCAGCACCTGGCCCGTTTGCCGACCCACCCGTACCAGCACATGGCGCAAAACGCCCTGGCCGGAATCCTCATTGTAGGGCGGCAAGCGGAAGCGAACCATCAGCCTGCGAACGGCCTGTACTACCTGCGCAGCGCGCTCGTCCTCAATCAGGCATTGGCTTACCGGCACAATGCGGTGAGTGCCCGCCGCGTAGCTGCCGCACACCACATGCCCCTGCCGGTCCGTGCCGATGGCCGCGTGCACCTTATTGCGGTAATGAAAGGGATTGGCCGCTCCCACGATGGGCCTGACCATGCAAAAGGGCTTCAGCAGCTTTTCCACCCGCTGCTGTTTCTTTTCCAACTGTTTTTCATAAGGCAAACGCAGCCATTGACAGCCGCCGCACTGTTCCTGTACCGGGCAAAGCCACTCGCTCATCGCCGTTTCCCCCAAAAGCATGCTTCTTGTCCACCCCTCATCATACGAAACGCAAGCCTTCCCGTCAATACCCAATCATGCCTTGACGCAGGACAGGCGTTGGGATATGATCGGCCCGTGAGGTGCTTTTGCCTATGAAGTGGATGGTTCCGGATTTCTACCCCGCCTTTTCCTGCACTGCCGAAAAATGCCGTCACAGCTGTTGCATTGGCTGGGAGGTGTTGATTGACCCGGATAGCTACCGGCGCTATCAACAGAGCCCTTATGCTGAAGAACTGCTGAGCGGCATTGAGCTTACGGAGGACGGGCCGGCTTTTCGAATGGATGAGCAAGGCCGGTGCGCCTTTCTAGCGTCTAACGGCCTGTGCCGAATGATGCTGACCCTAGGGGAAGATAGCCTATGCCAGATTTGCGCCGATCACCCCCGTTTTCGCAATCATTTTTCAACCCGTACAGAGGTGGGCTTGGGCCTGTGCTGCGAGGAAGCCTGCCGCCTGCTGCTGACGCACCGGGAACCGCTGCGCCTGATTGTGCTGCAGGATGACGGACGTGCGGAACGGCGCCTTCCGGAGGAAGAAGCCTTTTTTCATCGGCGGAGCCGGCTGCTGCGTATAATCCAAAACCGGCGTTTGCCTGTTCATCAGCGTCTGAATCGCGTGCTGGTGGTAGGCGGCGCCGCGCTTCCCAGGCTGACGCCAAAGGAATGAGCCAAAAGGCTGCGCGGCCTGGAGCGGCTGGACCCGTCCTGGGACAATGCGCTGAATTTGTTGGCGCTTTCGCCCACAGGTTCCGCAAACGCCCTCAAAGGAGCCGAGTGGGAAACGGCCTTTGAGCAGCTTGCTCTGGCTTTTGGCTACCGCCATCTGGCGGGCAGTCTGACAGACGGGCGCTTTGAGGAGCGGTTGGCCTTTGCAGTGCAAAGCGTGATGCTGCTGCGTCAGATATGCTTGGGCTATCTTTCTGTTCATCAGGATATCCGTTTGGAAAAACTGATGGAATTTAGCCGGCAGTACTCCGCGGAAATTGAATACTCGGATGTCAACCTGAACGCCATGCTGTCCTGGATGGTGAAAGAAGATGCAGACGGGCTATTGCGCTCGAAAAAGCGACAAATGCTGAGGCAGCCTTGTCGATGAAGCGCAACAGCTGTCACTTTTCCTTGTGAAATGGAATTCGCTGTCAAGAATGGAAGATTTGTTACTATTTTACCCGAAAACCCCATTTGGTAGTGGTTTTTGTGCTATGCTGCAAAAAACGAAACCAACGCCAGGAGGGATTGCACGATGTACAACACCAAAATTTTGATTGTAGACGACCACGGCACGCTGCGAAAAAGCCTTGCAGAATACCTGCGGCGGCAGGACGGCGTAGACCTGGTGGCGGAAGCGGCCAACGGTTTGGAAGCGCTCAACGCCCTGAGGGAAACACGTTTTGACGTCATGGTAACAGACATCGTCATGCCTATGATGGACGGCTACATGCTGCTGGAGGAAATGCGCCGGCAGCATCTGTCCCACTTGCCCAAAACCATTGTAACGTCTGCCCTGGGCCGCGACGACTTCATCACCCGGGCCATTTCTCTGGGTGCGGTTTTCTACATGGTAAAGCCATTTGAACCAGAGCACCTGTGGGAGCACATCCGGGACCTGCAGGAGGACAGCGCGGCCTTCCCGCCCGCAGCCCGAACTCAGGAAGCGCCTCATGTGCAATCCCTGGATGAACGGCTGGGCAGCCTGTTTCTGGCCATCGGGATTCCAGCGCACATCAAGGGCTATCAATACCTGCGCTGCGGCATCAAAATGGTCATTGACCAGCCGGACATCATCAACCGCATTACCAAAGAGCTCTATCCCAGCATTGCCCGCCATTTTGGTACGTCCGCCAGCAAGGTGGAGCGGGCCATCCGCCACGCCATCGAAGTGGCCTGGAACCGGGGCCGGGTAGACACCTTGAACCGGGCGTTCGGGTGCCGGGTCTGCACCCCGGAGGACAAGCCCACCAACGGCGAATTCATCGCCATGATCGCGGATAAACTCTCCATGGAGCGGAGCGCGTAAAAGCGTTGCAGCATAAGGGATAAGGAATTGGGCAGGCTCCGAAAAGCTTGAAATGCCCTATACCGTTCCTGAAAAAGGAAATCCGGGTAGGGCCCTTATGGCGGCCAGCACTGAACATTGCTTGGGTTTTCAAGCGGAAAAAATCACGGGAAAACGATGGCAATAAAAAGATGTTGGCCGTTTTGCCTTTCCAATCGAACGGTTGCGTTATTGGGGACAATTGCCAAGCAGACAGCCAAAGCCCCGGCTTCCTAATAAGCCAGAGCTGTTTACCTGCCGAATCTAAGGAAGAGCAGCTCGTATTGCCCCGGTTATCTTGGCCCCCAAACCGCTCCTTCCCCTATGCTTGTGCGAAAGCCGTTGATTCGGGGAAAATTCGCAAGAGGCATCCCTTGCGCGCAAGTCAACAAGCTGACGGATTTCGCCGGTCCTTTCAAAACGAGGGATGGAAAAGGCAGGCGTCCATTCGCAGGGAAAAACCGCTGCCATAATCAAGCAAAAGCAGCGAACCAACGGCTGCGCAAAGAGCCGGTGGTTCGCTGCCTGTGGATAAGCCCGTGTGTCCGGCGGTTGACCGCCGGCTCAAACGGTTATTTTTCCGTATAGAGTTCCTTGGTGGCGAATACGCGGTGCAGCGCCGGGATATCCGCGTTCTGGTTCAGGGCGTCTTCCATGCGTTTTTCGTAGGCCATGTTCATCTCGGCCTGACGCAGCACCAGGTCGATGTACTTTTCGGGCACCACCAGCACGCCGTCGTCGTCGCCAAAGATGTAATCGCCGGGGTTGACCACCGCGCCGCCGCAGCTGACGGGCACGTTTACATCCTCGGGCGTAGAGCGGCAGTTGCGGGGAGCAGGCGCAATGGCGGCACCCCGGGTAAACTGAGGAATTCCCATTTCCTGAATCACGCTGGCGTCGCGGGTGTAGCCGTCAATCAGCAGGCCGTTCAGCTTATGGTTGCCCAGGAAGTGCATAATGTTTTCGCCGCAGATGTTGGCCTTGGAAGGCACATTCCACACCATCACGTCGCCCGGCTTGCACATGTCAATCAAATCAAACTGATCCAGCACCTGACGGGGCGGAACCACAATGGAAAACTGCGCCGTTACTGCGCGGCCAAAAATACGCATCCCCTTGCCGGTGGGGAAGATGCCTTCCATCCAGCTGCCTACGCCGTGCTGCACCATAGCGTCGGTCACCGCGCCGGTTTCCAGTTTTTCAAACAGAGCCAGTCTTTCCTCATGATTCATGTTCGCCAGTCCTCCTTACGATTGCATTGGTTATTTGTCAGAATCAGGAATCAGCGTACCCGTTGCGTACACAATTTTCATCTGCGCAGCGGTATAGCCGCGGGCAATGGCCTCCTGTACGGTGGCCTCCCAATCCATGTGGTGAAGAGCCTCATGCAGCACGTTGTCCACATGCTCGGCCGGAATCACCATTACGCCGTCCCGGTCGCCGCAGAGGTAATCCCCCGGACGAACGGTCACACCGCCTACCGTAACGGGGATGTTAATGGTTTCCCGGGTCGCCTTGAAGTTGGTGGGCGAGCTGCCGCAGGAAGGGCCCTTGGAGAATACCTGGCCGCCCAGCGCGGCAATTTCATCGCTGTCACGGTGATAGCCTTCCAGCAGGATGCCGGTAACGCCCTGCCGCTTGGCGAAGGTGAAAATGTTGCCGCCCATCAGGTTGGTTTCCAAATCGGCATTCCACACCATTACATCGCCGGGCTGGCACAGCTCCAGGCACTCCAGAGGGGTCACCTCCACCCGGGGCGGCGTTACAATGTCAAACTTTGCCGTTACCGCGCGGCCGTAGATTCTGGCGTCCTGGTTCACAGGGAAAATTCCCTTGGTCCACTGGCCTACGCCGTAATAGATCAGCGCGTCGGTTACACAGCCAACGTCCACGGTTTCCAGAATTTTCAGTCTTTCCTCATGGGTCATAAGCGCATCTCCTTTGTATGTTGCGTCTATCCTTTGACGCTGCGTTTAATATAAAACGAAGACAAAATCAAAACCAGAACCGCCATCACAATGGCGCCGGCGCTGGCAAAGCCAAACTTCAGGCTCTTCACCCCGTAGGTGAAAATGTACTGAGTGATGGTCGCCGTGGTATTGGCCGGTCCGCCGGCGGTTAGAATGTTGATTTTATCAAACATTCGGAAGGAATCGATGGTTCTCAGCAGCAGGCAAAGAACGATGGTGCCCTGCAAGCTGGGAATGGTAATGTGAAAAAACTCCTGAATTTTTCCCGCGCCGTCGATTTTGGCCGCTTCATACTGCTCCACGGGAATGGATTGCAGCGAAGCGTACAGCAGCAGGAAGCAAAAGGGCGTGCACTGCCAAATATCGATGGCAATGATGACCGGCATGGCCGTGCGTACGTCAAAAAACCAGTTGAAGGTTTCCAGGTTGACGGCGCGCATCAGCTGGTTGATGATGCCGTAATTGCTGCTGAGCATCACCTGCCAAATCAGGGCGGCGGTAACCGGCGGCAGCAGGTAGGGAATCAGAATCAGCGTGCGAACCAGATTGCGGCACCTTTTCAGGCTGTTGACAAACACGGCGATCAGCACGCCAAAGGCGGTTTCCAGCACGGTGCACCAAACGGTGAAACGCACCGTGTTCCACAGCGCCCCCATAAAATAGCCGTCCTTAAACAGCGTCAAATAATTCTTGAAGCCCACAAATTTCAGCGGCGCTTTGGAAATGTAATAGTAGTTGGTGAAGCTGTAGTAAATCGTAAATGCAATCGAGAAGGCACTCATGAAAAGGAGCACCAACACCGTGGGACTTACCATCTTTTGGGCAAACCACCGTTCATCATTTCCACGAGAATGCTTGTTTCTACTCAAAGAATCAGGCATAATACCCTCCTCTGGAATGGCCCGGCGCCAGGGCGGCGCCGGGCTTTCATCACGTTATCGCTTAGCGATCCATAACCTCTTCGCAGGCAGCCTGCGCGTCGGCCAAAGCGGTTTCAACCGTCTTAGCGCCCTGCACAGCATTGTCCAGTTCAGCGCCAAGGGTATTGGTAATATCGGTCCACTGGGGCACGGAGGGACGATACACGCCGTTCTTCAGCGCTTCGTACACCACAGCCAGCTGCGGGCTCTGCTCCAGCACGGAAGCATCCTGATAGGGGCTGTGACGGATGGGGGTCAGGCCGCAGGAAACGGTGGCGATTTCAGATTCGGAGCTGGTCACGTACTCGATGAATTTCAGGGCCAGATCCTTGCTTTGAGAGTTGGCGGTTACGCCCAGGTACCACAGGCCGTACCAGGCGGTGCTGTGTTCTTCGCCATCGGGGGTAGCCTTGCCGGGCATCAGGGCGAAGCTGGTGGGCTCGTCCGCGCCGGGGGTGTACCAACCGGGCCAAATCAGGCTCATAGCGGCGCTGCCGTTGTTCACGGCGGCCACGATATCGTCCTTGGCCATAATCTGGCCGGCGTTAATCAGTTCAATATAGCTTTCCAGGGCGGCTTTGTATTCGGGCGTATTGATGGTGATGTTGTTGTCCGCGTCCATGATCTGGCCGCCGTTGGCAAGCACCAGGGGATCGATGTCGGTTACAATGTTTTCACCGGCTTGGGCACGGGCGGCAAAGCCGATGGTACCGTCAGCCTTCACCTTCCGGGCCAGCTCCAGCACGGTCTGCCAGTCGGTGGGAGCAGCGTCGTAGCCATACTTGGCCAAAACGTCCTTGTTGTAGTAGAACAGCTGCACGTTGCCGAAGAAGGGGATGGCGAACACGTTGCCGTTTTCGTCCAGGCCGCCCTTGGTGGTGCCTTCGATGAAGTCATCGTCCAGGGCATAGTTCATGTCGGTCAGGTTGGTGAGCATGTCGGAGGTCAGGAACTCGGTAAACCAGGAACCGTCGATCATGATCACATCATAAGCGCCTTCAGCGTTCATGGAGTCCAGGGCAATCTTCTGATACATATCGGAGAAGTCCAGGTCCAAAATCTCGATGGTG
Organism: uncultured Clostridia bacterium; assembly: GCA_934621485.1. Classification (GTDB taxonomy): domain Bacteria; phylum Bacillota; class Clostridia; order Christensenellales; family Aristaeellaceae; genus Limiplasma. The sequence continues at coordinate 21,862 of CAKTUS010000018.1, read as the reverse complement.
CAGTTGTTGTCCTTTTCAAACTGGGGCGCAAGGGCCTTCATAACGTCGGTATAGCTGCCGGCGCGCAGCACCAGGGTCAGCTTGCCGTTGCTCTCAGCGCAGGCAAAGCTGCCTACCATGATGCACAGCAAAATGGCTACCAGGAATACAGAAACGAGTTTTTTCATTTGCAGGAATCCTCCTTTTTTATTGAATTTATGCAAAGCAGCTTCCTGCGGCTGCTTTCGACCGTTAGCCTTTGACCGCTCCGCTGGAGAGGCCGGAAATCAGGTACTTCTGGGCAAAGATGACGAACAGCGCCATAGGCAGAATGGAAATCACGCTTCCCGCCGCCACCAGGCCATACTGGGTGATGTTGTCCTCGGTGTTGAGAATGGCCAGGCTCAGGGGCACGGTGTAGTTCTTGGGGCTCTGCACAAAAATTACGCTGTAGGTGTATTCGTTCCACGCATACACAAAGCTGAGCATGGCCACAGCCGCAATGCCGGGCAACACCAGGGGCAGCACAATTTTGCGGAACAACTGGCCCTCTCTGGCCCCGTCAATTTTCGCGCTCTCCTCCAGTTCCAGGGGAAGATTTTTGAAAAAGCTGATCAGGAACCAGATGGTGAGCGGAATGTTCACAAAGATGCAGGCGCAGATTTCGGGAAGAAGGGTGTTGAGCCAGCGCATCTTGGAAAACATGATGTACAGCGGAACCGCAAAGGTGATGGGAGGCAGCACGCGTACCAGCAGCACCCAATAGGTTAAAAACGTTTTGCCCCGGAAGGCAAAGCGGTTTCGCGCCAGGATGTAGGCGCAGCAGATGCCGATGATCAGGGATACAAACAGCGACGCCGCCGTCACCTTGGCGCTGTTGAGCAGCGCCGTGCCAAAGTTCTTTTCCGCAAACAAACGCACATAATGCTCCAGCGTAAAGGTTTGGGGAATCAGGGAAAATTCCTTTCCGCCGCTCATCTCCACCGTTTCCCGAACAGAGATGGATATCATCCAGTAAATCGGGAAAAGCGCGATCAGCAAAAGAATCAGCGTGACGACCAGCTTAACGATGGAATTGGCTTTTTTTCTGATACGCATTGCTGCCCTCCATTGCGTTTTGAAACTGCCGGAAACGCGTCAGCAGTTCCAAAGGGATTTGACATATTCTTTGATGGGACCGTCTGCACAGTCCTCCTGAAAATGCTTTTTGAAGCCGGCGGCGTTCACGGTGCGGGTCACCAGCTTTTGCATGTTGGTAACGCCCTCTTTTTCTTCCAGCGCGTCCACGGCCTTCAGGGCGGAAATCAGGTCCACGGTGGTGCAGGCCTTAACGCAGTCCAGAATTTTTTTGTTGTTCTGCTCAGGCACCACGCGATCCGCCGGATAGCCCTTGCCGCTGCCAAAGCCGAACAGCTTTTCAAACACGTATTCCCAGTTCAATTCCATTCCCCAGCCGCAGCCCTTGGCAAAAGGCATGGCCACGCAGTTGCCGTCGTTCACCTGGGCAAAGGTATACGCGTCCACCGGGTCTTCCACGTGGCCGCACAGCACGCCGGGGAAGCTGTTGCAGGCCAGCATGGCGCCTTCGCCGGTGCCGCAGCCGGTGATGACATAATCGGCCGCTCCGCTGCCCAGCAAAACAGCAGCCATGATGCCCGCCTGAACATAGGTGAGCTGGTCTGCATCGTCGGCCTTGTACATGCCGTAGTTCACAACCTGATGGCCCATGGGCTCCACCACTTTTTTCAGCGCTTGCTCAATGGCGGCATTTTTGGCGGCCTGGCTGTTTTCATTAATCAGTGCAATTTTCATAACGAACTCTTTTCTCCTTTTTGTCCCTATGCCTCCTGGCGGCACGTGGTAAAAATTGTCCGAACAGCTAATTGTATTATTGTATGATGTCTAACCGCAAATGAATTATACCAAACGGCACATTTGATTGCAATGTTTCTTTTGTACAAAATATTGACCGTTATATCAAAAAAGAAACCGCAGCTTCTTCATTCTGACGGTTTCTACCTATTTATATTGGCTTATATAAAAAACTATTTTTACGCCGGGCCGCCAAAAAAACGGATGGTATTCTGGCAAGCCCTTTGATTTTTACTGTGAAGCCGGCGGCGGGTTCAGAAGTCTTGTGCAGCAAGGCTTTCCTTACGCGGCTTGCCGCCCGGCAAGCCGCAGGCAAGTAGGCAAAGCGCGCCTCTCGGCAGAAAAGCTCGCCGTCATGGCGAGTTTTTGAGATAGCCAGGCGTAAAAAAATCGGATTTTTTACGCTTTGCTGTTTTCCAGGTCCAGGTTGACCCGCAGCAGATGGTCGATCATCCGCTGCTCTCCCAGGGCCACATCCTTTTTTTCAAAGGCTTCAATGATGGCCGCATGAGCCGGAATAAAGTTTTCCACGTTATTGGGAAAATAAAAGGTTTTCTGCCGGAACAGCTTCAGGCAGGTGGTAATTTGCTTGTTCAGGCTGGCCAGCAGCTTGTTGCGGCTGCATTTCATAATGGCGTTGTGGAACATTTCATCGCAGGCTGCCATGGTTTTTGCATCTTCGTTCCAGGCAGCCTTTACCGCCTTTTCCTGAATGTGCTTCAGTTCCTGAATGTCCTCCGGCGTTGCCCGCCGAATGGCCAGACGCACCGCCAGGGGTTCAATGGCCATTCGCACTTCCGTTACATCCTTCAGTTCCACTTCGTTCTGGGTAAACCAGGTGGACAATTCCTCCCGCTTCGGCTCCTCAGCGTTCGCCAAAAACGCGCCCCGGCCGGGACGGATTTCCACAATGCCCTTTGCCTGAAGAATTCGCATCGCTTCCCGAATGGTGCCGCGGCCGACGCCCATTTTGTCGCAAAGCTCCATTTCCGTAGGCAGCTTGCTCCCAACGGCAATTTCCTCTTCCTGAATATACTGCTGAATATTGGTCACAACCTGCTGCACCACAGAAACCCGCTCTACCGTTTTCATATGCTCTCCTCCACCAGTTCATCCAGCCAGGCGTGTTTCCGTGCCTTACGGGCCAACGCTTTCCTAACCTTCCGTATTGCGCCGTCATATTGCGGCACATTCAATATAGTATACCATCTTTTTTGTCAGATGTCATGCCATATCGGACACTTTTTCTGAAAAAAGGAAGAAAAGACAACCGGGTGAAAAGCGTCGGATTTTTGAAAACCCCTTGACAGAAAGCGCCCCAATTGCTATACTTTTTAATGTATTATTGTACGACGTCATACCAAAATGGCTTTCCTTGAAAAAACACAGGCGTCATGCCTGAAGGAGGAGTTATTCTTTCGTATGACAAGTTCTGAATTGAAAAACAAATGTATCTCTCTGCGCAGAGACATCATTCAAATGATTACCGAAGCCGGTTCCGGCCATCCCGGCGGCTCCCTTTCCGTTGTGGAAATTCTGACGGCGCTGTACTACCATGAAATGCGCATTGATCCGTCCAACCCTTCCTGGGAGGACCGGGATCGCTTTGTGCTTTCCAAGGGGCATGCCGCGCCTGCCCTGTACGCGGTTTTGTCCGACAAAGGCTACTTCCCTGCCGAGGAAATGAAACGCTTCCGCCAGCTGCACAGCATTTTGCAGGGCCATCCGGACGGCAAAAAGTGTCCCGGCGTAGACGTTTCCACCGGGTCGCTGGGTCAGGGTCTGTCCATTGCGGTGGGCATGGCGCTGGGGGCTAAGCTTCGCGGCAACGGCAGCCGTGTGTTTGTCGTGTGCGGCGACGGCGAATTGCAGGAGGGGCTCATTTGGGAAGCTTCCATGGCGGCGGCCAACTACAAGCTGGACAACCTGACCGTGCTGGTGGACAACAACGGCCTGCAAATCGACGGTGCAAACGCCGACGTAATGGATTTGGGCGACCTGGCCGCCAAATTCCGCGCCTTTGGCTACCAGGTAACCGAAGTGGCCGACGGCAACGACATCGATCAGGTGCTCGCCGCACTGCGGCTTCCTTCCGTAGGCAGGCCCCGGCTCATTCTTTGCCACACCGTAAAGGGCAAGGGCGTTTCGTTTATGGAAGACCAGGTAGGCTGGCACGGCAAGGCGCCCAGCGCCGAGGAAGGCGCGGCCGCCCTGAAAGAATTGGAGGGTTGAGCAGATGAAGGAAATGAAAGCAATCCGCGTTGCCTACGGCGAAGCGCTGGCCCGCCTTGGCCAGGAAAACGATAAAGTTGTGGCCTTGGACGCCGACCTGGCCCACGCCACCATGTCCGCCACGTTTGCCAACCAGTTTCCCAACCGTTTTTTCAACGCCGGCATTGCCGAGGCCAATATGGTGGATATGGCCGCCGGTTTGTCCCTGATGGGCTACATTCCCTTTGCCAGCACCTTTGCTGTGTTTGCCGGCCGCGCTTTTGAGCAAATTCGCAACGGCGTTGCCTATCCTCACCTGAATGTGAAATTCGGCATGACCCATGCAGGCGTTACCCTGGGCGAGGACGGCGGCAGCCATCAGGCCATCGAGGATGTGGCCATCATGCGCGCGCTGCCCGGCATGACCATTTTGGTGCCATGCGACGCCAACGAAACCTGGCGCGCGGTGAAAGCCGCCTCCGAAATCGACGGCCCGGTGTACCTGCGTCTGGCCCGCCTGCCCTCCCCCGTTTTCGAGCAGGAAATGCCTTTTACCGTTGGCAAAGCCAATGTGCTGCGGGAAGGAAAGGATGTAAGCATCATCACCTGCGGCATTATGGTGGGCTATTGTCTGGACGCCGCCCAGGAGCTGGAAAAGCAGGGCATCTGCGCCCAGGTTCTCAATATGCACACCATTAAGCCCATCGACCGGGACGCCGTTTTGCGCTGCGCTAAAAACGTGGGCAAAATCGTTACCGTAGAGGAACATTCCGTCATTGGCGGCCTGGGCGACGCAGTGGGCGATGTGCTATTGCAAAACGGCTGCTCCGCTTCCCTGTGCAAGCTGGGCGTGCAGGACCGTTTCGGCCAGTCCGGCAAGCCGCAGGATGTGCTCCATGAGTATGGCCTGACCGTTCCGGACCTTACCCAGGCCATAGCCGCCTTTGTGCGAAAATAAATCAGGAGGTTGCGTACTTTGAATATTCAGGCGTTTAGTTTGCAAAACAAGGTGGCGTGGGTCACCGGCGCCAGCTATGGCATCGGCTTTGCCATCGCTTCCGCTTACGCCCAATGCGGCGCGAAAATCGTTTTCAACGATATCAATCAGGAGCTGGTGGACAAGGGACTTGCCGCCTACCGGGAAAAGGGAATCGACGCCAAGGGCTATGTGTGCGACGTAACGGATGAAGCTGCGGTGCAGTCTTTGGTGAAGCAAATAGAAACCGAGGTGGGCTCCGTTGACATCCTGGTGAACAACGCAGGCATCATTCGCCGGATTCCCATGATCGATATGCCCGCCAGCGAGTTCCGCAAGGTTATCGACGTGGATTTGAACGCGCCCTTCATCTGCTCCAAGGCCGTGCTTCCCGCCATGATTGAAAAGAAAGCGGGCAAAATCATCAACATTTGCTCCATGATGAGCGAATTGGGCCGGGAAACCGTCAGCGCCTATGCGGCGGCCAAGGGCGGTCTGAAAATGTTAACCCGCAACATTGCTTCCGAATACGGCCAGTATAACATTCAGTGCAACGGCATCGGCCCGGGCTATATCGCCACGCCCCAAACCGCCCCTTTGCGCGAACGCCAGCCCGACGGCAGCCGTCACCCCTTTGACAGCTTCATCTGCGCCAAAACCCCCGCCAACCGCTGGGGCAGCACTGAGGATCTCATGGGTCCGGCGGTATTCCTGGCCAGCTCTGCCAGCGACTTTGTCAACGGCCATGTGCTGTATGTGGACGGCGGTATTCTGGCGTATATTGGCAAACAGCCGTAACGCCCAGCGTAGCAAAAAAGCGCGCCGGATTGCCGTGTGCCGATAAGATAGTAGTTTGAAAAAACCACAAAATTGGCATCTGCCAAGCAGGATTGGACAACAAAACAGGCGGCACTCAATTTCGGTTGGGTGCCGCCTGTTTTTGTACATCTAAGGGTTGAAAATCGCCGATTTTCTGCTCTGTAAAGCAAGGATAGTAAAAAGGGTGAAGTTGTTATCGCTTTTGCGCGATTCCTTTGTAAAACAATGAATTGCTGGGAAGTAAATAGCGTTCGCCGAGGAGTGTGCATATTTGCGGTTGTGTAAAATATCTCATGAAACAGTAAAACCGATGGATGGGCATTTCGATGCAGAGTATGTTCGATACCGAGAAAATCGGAAAATCAGCTTATATGCACAGAAGATCAATGCTTTTACACGATACATATCAGAAAGCCCATTGAAATTTTCGCATCTATGCGCTATAACGTGTGTACACACACATACTTTCTTTCAAGAACGGAGGAAGCGCTTATGAGTATATTTGGTTTTTTCAAAAAGAAAGTAGATATAAAGCCTCAAGTCGAAAAAGAAACTGCAATAGAGACCCCAGTACAACATGGGGCCGCTATCTCAAAACGAGTTGAACTTGATTCCCATAATGAGAACAGCATAAGAAACTGCTACATTGCTTTTGATGTGGAAACAACAGGACTGAGTCCTATATTCGATCGAATTGTTGAGATTGGCGCTACAGTTTTTCAAAACGGAACCGTACAAAGGGTATTTTCATCTCTCGTAAATCCCGGCATTTCAATTTCACAATCTGCATCTGCTGTCAATCATATTACAAACTCCATGCTCAATAGCGCTCCATCTGAAAAGGAAGTATATTCGCAGTTGGTAGACTTTTTGGGAGACGCTTTATGTGGCGGAATTGTAATGTGCGCTCACAATGCAAAATTCGATTTTGATTTTCTTTGCAACACACTATCTCGTCTCGGCTTTAATGCGAATATTGAGTATATTGATACTCTCAGCCTTTCAAGAAAGTATTTGCATGGACTGGAAAACTATAAGCAGAGCACAATTGAGAATTATTTCGGACTGACAAATCCTTCGTCTCATAGAGCTGCGTCAGATGCTGAAAATTGTGGTCATATCTTGTATCGTTTGTTAGATGTCGCCAGCGAATCCTTGGAAATAGAAAAAAGACAAATTGAGCAATCAAAGCCAAATTTACAAGAATTAGAAGCATGCGCCTTCATTCAAAATGTCATTTTTCAAAAAGGTGGAGATACGAAATTACTTAGATTCAGAAAAAATAGTAGCGGTTATGTGGACGTGTGCTGTCTGTATACTTTCCTGAAAGTTAAATTCGCCAAAAAAGGTGCTTATATTCTGATTAGGAGTAATTGCCCTGCAACAGAAAATTACGTAACCGAATTGTGTACCCAGAGTGAAGGCGGCACAGATTATATCCGGGTGTATTTTTCAAGCCCATTTGATTTGGAACCTCTATCAGAGTATATCTATGAGGCATTTTTCAACTGTTATAAATCTATGGAGGAATACGCATCGTATAGCAATTATAGAAAGCGAGAAATCGAAAGCAGCATTCGCTTCATGTGTGTCCTGACCAATGAAGAAGTATCTTCTTTACTGAACGAGATTAAAGAGCACAACTATGCGCCGATAACTATTTCTGTAGCAAATGAACGACAGATTTCCTGTGACGATGTTGTAATCCATGCTGTTTATAATCGGGTTCCGCTGAGTGAAATCCGAAATGCTGATAATTGGGACAAGGGATTCAAAATGGGATTCCCGCATTGGGAAAAAGGCGAAGATGAGCGGAAAAGAGGAAACCTTGCGTTAGCTATAGAATTATTTGATAAAGCAAGATTGAACGGTTATGCCGCTCCAGCATTATACACTTCTTATGCGTTGACATATCGGCAACTAAAGGACTACAGCAACGAAATAGTAATCTTGGATGAAGGCATTACAAGAATGCCAGATCAAGCCAGCGCATGGAGCGCTCGAAGAACTAAAGCTATAAGTTTACTCTTTTCTCAACAAGAAAAGGAACGAAAAGCTGCTGAAAAGCTGAAACGGCAAGCTGAAAAAGTGGCGCAGAAAGAAACCGCTGTGTCTGTTCCGAAGAAACCCCGGGGTAGAGCGATTTTGCAGATTGATGATAGCGGAAATGTTATGAAAGAGTTTGATTCAATAGCTGCCGCAGTACAAGAAGTTGGTGTAAGTTCTAAGAGCATTCGGGATGCCGCTAATGGTGTTCAAAAACGGGCGGGTGGATACCATTGGATGTATAAAGAGTAAGGAATGTTTTATGCCAGACAACAGGAATCGCAAGCGACCGATACAGGTCAAATTCTTCGTAGACGAAAGAGAACTCGGCTTGATAAAGGCGAGGATGGCACAGCTTTGTATAGAGAATATGAGCGCTTCCCTTCGCCAAGTGGCGATCGACGGATATGCGTCAAAACCAGATTTACCTGAACGCCGTGAGCCGAAAAATTATTTTCCAAATCTGCATGCGCCGTGGGAACGTGGAACCAATGAAAACACGAACGGCTTAATTCGTGAGTACTGTCCCAAATCAGTTGACATGAATTCGTTCGATGCCTCGTTTTTTGACGACTTCATCACGAAGTTGAATCTCCGCCCTCGAAAGTGTCTTGGCTGGAAATCCCCTTCGGAAGTTTTCTTTGGCTTGCTGTTGCACTTGACTTGACAATTCAAGGGACAAAAACCCACCGTAATTCTATCAAAATTACGGTGGGTGGACGTTTATGGCAGTATCCCCGGCAACCGTTTGCAGCTTACCGCTATCAATACAGCCAAAAATTACTTCTCCTTCATCTGCTGGTTCTGGCCGTAATAGGCATTTGGTCCATGCTTGCGGTAGTAGTGCTTATCCAGTACATACTGCTGCATGGAAGCCTCAGGATTGAGCAGCAGCGTCTTTAGGTCCATTTCGGCCACCGTTTCCATCACAACGGCATGATAGACGGCGGAGGCCGCGTCCTCGCCCCAGCTGAATAGGCCGTGGTTTTTCACCACCACGCCGGGCAACGCCATGGGATCGCTCTTCCTGCTTTTCAGGGTCTCAATAATCACCTTTCCGGTATTGGCCTCGTATGCCTCCTCCACTTCCTCCTGCGTCAGTTCGCGGGTGCATGGGATCGGGCCGTAGAAGTAATCGGCGTGGGTCGTGCCCAGAGCAGGGATATCCATTCCGGCCTGAGCAAAGGCCACAGCGTTGACGGAGTGGGTGTGCGTAATGCCGCCGATATCCGGGAAAGCCCGGTAAAGCGCCAGATGTGTCTGGGTATCGGAGGAGGGTTTCCATTTTCCCTCCAGAACCTTTCCAGAAGCCACATCCATCACAACCATGTCATCGGGAGTCATATTATCATAACCGATCCCGGAGGGTTTGATCACCATTCTGCCGCTTTTATGGTCGATCCCGCTAACATTGCCCCAGGTATAGAGCACAACACCGCGAGCAACCAGTTCCAGGTTGGCTTCACATACTTTTTCTTTCAGTTTTTTCAACATAAGCTATTCTCCTTGCAGATTAGAATCTGGCATTCAGCAGGACACGTTCAGCCGCGAGCGCTTTCCGGTACTCTGCGATATAGCGGTCAAATCCGGCACTTTCTTTTTCGTCCGCCGTCACTGTGTTTTCTTCAGCTGAAGCGAAGATCCGTTTTTCCAGGAAATCCTCCAGTGTCTCTTCGGGAGCACTGATTAGCGCAAAGGCTGCCAGCAGCGCCATTCCGTAGGGGCCGCCTTCCCCGGCTGTCTGCATAACGGTCACAGGCGCTTTGATCGCCGCAGATAGGAGTCGCTGGCCTACCAGAGGCGTCTTGAAGAAGCCTCCATGCCCGTACATACGGTTGATAGTGATGCCTTCCGAAGCCAGGATGTCCATGCCAATCTTCAGCGTAGCCAGTGCGGACATTAGGTGAGAGCGCCAGAAATTCGCGAGGGATAGGCTGGTATTGGGACGCCGCATCAGCATGGGACGGCCTTCATTGAAGCCGGTCACGCCTTCGCCGGAGAGATAATTCACCGTAATCAGTCCGTCACAGTCAGCATCGCCCTCGAGCGCCTTGTTGAACAGGGCCGTGTAGAGTTCATTTTTATCCACAGTTTTGCTGATCATTCCCGCAAACTCACCGAGCAGGCCGGCCCATGCGTTGATGTCGGAGGTACAGTTATTACAGTGCACCATGGCTACAGGCTTGCCGGCAGGGGTGGTGACCATGTCGATCTCCCGGTGAATGCCGGGCTGTTTGTCAACGACCACCATGGCGAAGTCGCTGGTACCGGCGGATACATTGCCGGTTCCTGCCCGGACGGAATTGGTGGCGGTCATGCCGGTGCCGGCATCGCCTTCGGGCGGGCACAGCAGGATGCCAGGGCAGAGATCCCCATCCGGATCCAGATAAGAAGCGCCGGTCTTCGTCAGATATCCAGCTTCAGTTCCGGCGGGCAGAACTGCCGGCAGAATCTCCGCCAGCTTCCAGGGCATGCCGGCCGCTTCCGTCAGCACGTCCATCTTTGCCAGCATGCTGGCATCGTAGTTCATGGTTTCGCTGTCGATCGGGAACATGCCAGATGCTTCACCAATGCCGACGACATGCAGCCCGGTCAGGCGCTCATGCACATAACCAGCCAGCGTGGTTACGGAAGTGATTTTCGGTACGTGGGCCTCTTTATTCAGCATGGCCTGATACAGGTGGGCAATACTCCAGCGCTGCGGAATATTGAAGCCAAATAGCGACGTGAGTTTTTCAGCGGCCTCGCCGGTCATGGTGTTGCGCCAGGTGCGAAACTCCGCGAGTTGACGGCCTTCAGCGTCAAAGGGAAGATACCCGTGCATCATGCCGGAAATGCCGATGGCGCCGACCTTAGTGAGAGTTTTGCTGAATTTTTCCCTGACGTTCTTTTTCAGGTCGGCATAGCAGGCGCGGATACCCTCGTCCGCCTGAGCCAGCGGATAGGTCCAGATCCCGTTCTCCAGCCGGTTTTCCCACTCCCAGGAGCCGGAGGCAGCCGGCAGGAAGTTTTCGTCCAGCAGCACAGCTTTGATTCGAGTGGAACCGAGTTCAATTCCAATAACTGATTTTTCGAGGTTTATCATGGAGTCCTCCGTTTTTTATAAAGGACGGCACCGCACTCAGTGTGGTGCCGCCGGATTATTTTGCTCTCTGATAGCATTATGTTTTTGGGGATGCGCTTATGTAGACTGGCGCACTGTTAGTTCATGCGGCAACAGCAGCGAACGGTGCGTTGTATCGCCCGCAATCCTGTCAAGGAGCATCTTAACGGCGGCAGCCCCCATACGCTTTTTCTGAAGAGCAACCGTAGTCAGCGGCGGATAGAGCATACGGGAAAGAATCATGTTGTCGAATCCCATCACAGCAACATCCTGTGGACACCGTTTGCCGGACTCGTAAACAGCACAGAGGCAACCTGCGGCGGATGTATCGGAAATCGCCATAATTGCGGTGGGCGGATTCTCTATTTTCATCAGAGCCAAACCCTTTTCATAGCCGCTTTCATACATATAGGAGCCTTTGACCAGCAGCTCGGGATCATACGAAATACCGTTGTCTTTCAGAGCGTCTGTATATCCGGCTTCTCGCTGCAGTATGGAATTGCTACGGGTCGTGGAAGAAATCAGGGCGATTCTGCGGTGCCCAATGCGAATCAGATAAGAAATCCCCTGATAGGCGGCGTCATGATAGTTGACAGAAACATGAGAGATCTGGGTATTTTCCTCATATTCGCAACACTGAACGATGGGATACTGCCGATCCCAGTCTTTCAGTTCTTCCTCCGAAAGCGTGGTGGAAAGAAGAAGAGCGCCGTCCACAACCCTGTCCTTCAGCATATTCAGCGCTTGAAGCTCCTGAAAGGTTTCACCATGCGTTGTCGTGGTGAGAAGCGTACAGCGCTCCGAGCGCGCCTCATTGCTCATTCCTTCCAAAATATCTCCCCAGAAGGGATTTGTAAATTCGGGGAAGATTGCCAGCAGGGTTTTGGGGCGGGCTTCGCGCTGGGCACGGCCAGTATTTGCCGGCTTGTACTGCAGGGAGTCCATCGCCTGAATCACCTTGTTCACGGTTCCCGGCAGAACATTCCCGCTGCCGTTGATTACACGTGATACCGTAGCAACAGATACCCCTGCTGCCTTTGCCACATCTGTAATGCCGGCCACTGTAATCCCCTCCTGTCAAATGCTTCCAGCTTTCATATCAAGCCTCAATTTGTCTGTAAAAGCTACTGAAAATAGCCAAGTCAGTTCTGAACGAAGAGATGGTGTAAATCCATGTGCTTTACGTAAACAGTATACCATATTACATAACAGAAAGCAAGAAGATGTAAAGACATGGGAGTGTTCAAAAGAAGATTTAAAAGAAATCAAAGAAAGAGAAAGGAAGAGATGAGCAATGATGCAGGGAGCGGTATGGCATTTTTTGTCTGTCGAAACGGTTATAGTCCCGAACAGAGACAACAAGAACTGATTTTCCGGTTTCCGAGGAAACCATCTGCTGCGGCGCGCCGGCGTAGGAATATAATGCCGCAAATCAGCATTGCCCCCCTTCAACGTAAAAGCATCCTTTTTGTTGTGAACATGGAAAATATGTTTTCCAGGAAAGATCACATCCAGATATCCATAGTTTCCGTCTGTACAATACTGCTTTGCCATCAGAACTGCGTCTGCCATTTGCCGGATTGTTCCAGCTGTTTTATCCCGGCTTACTATATGGCCGACTATCTAACGCGGCTCTCGGCTTACCATGGTTATTATATAGATGTTTTCCCGTGTTTCCGTCCGTGGCTTATACTCCAGAAACCAATACAATTCATCCTGCTCTACGGTCCTGAACAGTCGCCAGCCGATTGATCTTTCCTACTCCGCGTCCACCGATCCGTTGTAATACATTTTTATTGCTAGTTGTCGGGTTTCTTCCGGGTACTCGTGTTGCTTCGGCTCAATGGTGTAGTAGACGCCTCACTCCTTACACTTACAGCGTTGACTTTCCGAAACATTATACCCAGCTTTAATCTGGTTCTTTGTTTTCCCACATTTCGGGCACTTTTCCCTTCATCAATCTGAATTTGTGGCATCCGCCCGAAAAAAAGTCTAAGGTAGCACTGCACAATTCGGCGGTAGCGCCTGCGGCGTCTTTTGTGTCATCTGCTTCTTGCAAAAATCTTGATTTACACCCGATAAACCTTTAACCCTTCGATTTTTTGTCATCGCATTTAATCCCAAATTAACTGACAACCGCACCAACTCATTTGTGGGTGTCGCCCTAACAAAGAAGGCATCATGCTTAAGACCGTTTTTGCCGATTGCAAATAAGCAAAACTGTCTGCTTGCAAACCCCGAATCCAAACGCCGCAGAATTTGATATATGTAAAACCATCCTTGATTTATAATGGAAAAGAATAAGCTTTAGTTGCATGATTCCTTTTCGAAAGTCAAACGCCGCGAAATTTTTACGTAAACAAAGCTGCGTATTTACGTAAAAACGCTTGACTTTTTATGTAACAGATGATATATTTACATTATCAATGAGGGAGCAACGTTTCCCGAAATTAAAGAAAGAAGGAGAAACTCATTATGAAAAAACTGGTTACTGTGGTTCTTTCTTTGTTGCTGTCTGTCTGTGTGCTGTCTACAGCATGCGCTGATATCCGTGTCAGCACTTCCGCCAATGCCGGCAAGCCCGGTTTGGAAGCATGCGCCCCTGCTTTCACCGAACAGACCGGTATCGCTGTTGAAACCGAATTCATGGATGTCGGCGGTTCTACCGCTACCTCTCTGCTGCTGACTCAGCTAGAGAGCGGTACCGCTCCTGATATCTTCGTTCCGCTGCCCAGCACCAAGGACCTGGCTTCCGCCGGCCTGTTACTTGACCTGAGTGACACCGAATACGGAAAATCCATGGTGGGCTCTCCCCTACAGAACTATGTCAGCTATGACGGCAAGGTTTATGCCGCCATCATCGGTATCCAGCCCGTCGGTATCATTTACAATACCGAGATGTTCGAGCAGTATGGTCTGGAAGTCCCCACCACCTGGGACGAGTTCATCTCCCTGATTCAGAAGATGCGCGAAGTTGCTCCCGACAAGACCCCTCTGGCCTTCGGCGGCGGCAATGCTGCCATTTCCCGTATCAACCTCCATGCCATCATTATGAACCAGGAAGGCTACACCGGCAACGAAGGCTATGAGTGCACCTTCTCTGAATCCGCTGCCTACCAGGCCGGTCTTGCTGCTTTCCAGCAGTTGATCGACGTTGGCGCTTTCAGCCCCTCCGCCAGCACTGACGGTTCCAACGAAGTTGTTGCTTCCATGGTCGCCGGCGATGCTTTTATGGATTTGGACTGTTCCAGTCGTTATGCTGCTATCAAGCGTACCGATGCCGACTGCCCTATCGCCATGTTCGCTCTGCCTGCCGCTACCGCTGAAGCCACTCGTCTGGAAATCTGGCCCGGTACCTGCGAGAGCGTTGCTGCCAACACTGCCGATCCTGAAAACGCTTTGAAGTTTGTTGACTACATCACCAGCACCGAGGGCAACACCCTGTGGGTGACCGCTGCCGGCGGTTCTGAAATGCCCGCTGCTGTTATGTATGATGCCGACAATTGGTTCGATTATCTCAAGCCCCTGTCTCATCTGGCCAGCGTCAGCGCTCTGATCCCCGCTGCCAACTGGGCTTCCGTTAACCCCGATGTGGCGCTGGGCGAAGGCGGCGCCGGCATGCTGGCCGGCGTGATGACCGCTGCTGACGTCCTGGCTTCCATGGACGAAGAGTGGACTGCCAGCTGCAACTAATCACAAATCCTTTGCGCCCCGATTTACCGGTGAAGGGGAGCAATCCCCTTCACCGGTAAATCGGTCTTTTTCAAAGACAACAGGAGGATGAAGCACATGGCAAAAGTCAGGAAAAAGAAATGGAAAGGCGGCGTACAGGTACCGTGGTATATCACGATCCCAGGCCTTGTATGCGCGCTGACGGCACATTTTATCGCGCCTTTACGCGGTGCCATGTTCGCTTTTACCGACTATAAAGGCATCGGTAGCTATAACTATACCGGGTTTGCCAATTTCATCAAAATCTTCTCTTCTAAAACGGAGACCGCTGCGATTCTGAACACCTTCAAAATCGCGATTCCCTTCGTTATTCTGACGATCATCCTGGGGCTGATGCTTGCCGTAGCCCTGAAAAGCAAGCTGAAATCCAGGCATGTGCTGCGTGCCCTTTTCTTCTCTCCGGTGATCATGATCCCAATGGCCGTGTCCCAGGTGTGGAAATACATCTTCGATTATGACGGTCCTTTGAACACGCTTCTGAGAAGCCTCGGTTTATCTTCTCTGGCAACAAACTGGCTTGGCGATCTGGATACTGCAATCTGGTGCGTGCTTCTGGTCATGGTGTGGCAAAATATGGGCTATACCATGGTCATCTTCAACGCTGGACTTGAGTCCATCCCGATTGACCTTTATGAGGCTGCCGCCATTGACGGTGCTTCCGGTTGGAAGCGGTTCCGCTTTATTACCCTTCCCATGCTGGCGCCTTCCTTTACTGTTGCCGTTACAATGATGACAATTACGGGTCTGCGCGTTTTCGATCAGATCATGAGTCTGACTGGCGGCGGTCCTGTGAATATGACCCATACCCTGGCAAGTGACTTTTACTATCAGACCTGGAACAAAGGTCGTTATGGTTATGGTTCAGCCCTCGCGCTGATCTTGACATTGCTTGTTACAGTAATTGGCATCCTGCAGGTGACCATACTTCGCAAGAAGGAGGACAATGTGCGATGAATAAGCGCTATACCTGGAAAACCTTCCTCCGCGAGCTGCTAATGCTGTCTGTGACTGTAGTTTTCGCCATTCCCTTTTACCTCATTATTTCAAATACACTGAAAAGCACTGCGGAAGCTTATTCCAATCCCTTCGGTCTTCCCTCTGCCGTGACCTTTGACGCATTTCATGAGATTCTGACCGGTGCCGGCCAGGGGGCGGACTTTATCGGCGGCATGTTCAACAGCCTGGCCATTACAGCAGGCGCCATCGTTCTGTTAATCCTGTTCGGTTCCCTCGCCGCCTACAGCCTGGCCCGCCATACCGGCAAAATGAGTAATGCCCTGTACATGCTGTTCATGGTTGGTATCATCGTTCCCTCCCAGCTGGGTATTCTTCCAATCTACATTGTGCTGAAATCCATAGGGCTGACGGGCAACATCTTCGGCTGCATCATCCTGTACACCTGCAAGCAGATGCCCTTCACCATCTTTCTTTACACCGGTTTCTTCCGTGCGCTGCCGATCAGCTACGAGGAAGCCGCGGCTGTGGACGGTGCCAACTGGGCTACGGCTTTCTTTCGAATCATTCTTCCTCAGATGAGCATCATCACCGGTACCGCGATACTGATGAATACCCTGTACATCTGGAACGATACCTTTGATCAGATGGTGTTCCTAAGCGGCTCCAAGGCTTCCACGTTGCCTGTGCTGATCTACAATCTGACGATTGCCATCACGGCCCGATGGAATCTGGTGTTCGCCGCTGTAATTATCTCCCTGTTGCCGATGATCATCTTGTATCTGTTCACGCAGAAGGCAATGATGACCTCAATGGCAGGCGGTATCAAGGGGTAATCAGGCTTCAAAAATATAAGGAGGTATTCCTATGAATCGCAATCCGGATATTTCTTACAACCGTATGGGCAAAACCGATATGTACATTTCCAGCATCGGCCTCGGTGGCCAAGCCATTTCCGGCCGCTTCTGCAACAACGATGACAGTCTGTCCATGCAGACCATGCACAAGGCTGTTGAAAACGGCATCAACTGGTTCCATACCGCCCCCAGTTACGGCACCGGCTACGGTGAAATCATGATCGGTCGTTTCCTGAAGGACTGCCCGGTGGATCTCCGCCCCATGGTATTCACCACCGTGACCTGGGTTTTCGACAAAGAAGATGAAGGCGACGACAAGGCCGTCCGCGTCAAATCCCTGATGCCCGCTTCGATCCGCAAGCAAGTGGAGGGGTCCCTACGCCGGCTGGGCATCGATTGCATTGACCTGCTCCAGTTTCACTGGCCGGATCATAACACTCCCATCGAAGATTCATGGCAGACCATGACCGAACTGGTCAAGGAAGGCAAAGTGCGTGCGATCGGCCTGTCCAACCATCCTCTGGACCTAATCAAACGCTGCGAAGCAATCGCTCATGTGGATTGCCTGCAGCAGCCCCTGTCTCTGGTAGACCGTTCCATGAACGGCCCCTATTATGATGATGGACGTATTTCCGGCGGCCTGGAGGTACTGGAATGGGCAAAGGCCAACGACAGTTCCATCATCTCCTTTGCTCCCCTGCAGCACGGCATTCTCGCCGGCAAGTACAACAAAAACAGCGTTGAGGAAATGAAGAAGGCCGGCGATCCGTTGCGCCCCAACCTGTACTGGTTTTGGGAACCCACCTACAGCAAGATTCTGGCTATGGTGGATCTACTCCGCCCGATCGCCGAGCGTCATCATGTCAGCGTACCCGCAATTCCGATCGCCTGGTGTCTGGCCTGGAAGGGCATCACTGGCGCTATCTGCGGAGCAGGCAAGCCCTATCAACTGAATGCCTTCCTAGAAGCAGCCAAGCTGAAGCTGACCGAAGAGGATTTCGCTGAGATCGCCCGTGCCGTGGAAACGACCGGTGCCTGCAAGGGTACCTGCGGCGACGGCCCCGCAATCCCGATCCGTGACTGAAAAAAGAACAAAATGACTCAACCGGACTTTCTCTGCCGGCGGAAGCAACCAGCAGAGAACCGGCTTTTCTGAAGCAAAGGAGCGGTTACGATGAACAAGAAGATCAGAGTCGCATATCTCGGTTTCTGGCACACCCATGCCCTTCCTAATCCTGAAGTCCAGTTCCCCGGTCTGGGCGTTTACGGCACGGTCAGCGCTAACGAAAACATTGAGGCTGTTGTCGGCTGGGACTGGAATGAAGCCCGCGGCAAACATGGTTGCGATATCCTCGGTATTGAATTCTGCAACAACCTGGATGCAGTCCTGAGCCGGGATGACGTTGATGCGGTAGTGATCGGCAACGAAACCTCCAAACACCTTGAAGTGGCACTGAAGGCTGCCGCGCACAAGAAGCACATTTACATCAACAAGCTGCTGGCTCCTACCGGTGCCGAAGCCAAGCAGATTGCCGAAGCCTGCAAAGCCAACGGCGTTGTGCTTATCGTGATGCTGAGCCGCATTCATGAAGACTGGTGCATCAAAATCCGCGACATGGTTCAGTCCGGCCGCATCGGCAAGATCATTGACGTGAAGATCTGGCATGCCCACGGTATCGTAACCCGCTATTATCCCTCCGATCAGATGGGCTATCTGCCGGAAGGCCACGGCTTTCTGAACAAGAAAGACGGCGCCGGCGGATGCTATGCCGATATGTGCCATCCCCAGTACATGCTTCCTTTCATTATGGGCAGCATGCCTTCAAGAGCCTATGCCCACATGACCTCCATGATGGACCGCGGCGATATGGAAGATGCCGCAGCCGTGATGTATGAATATGACAACGGTACCTATGCCCTGCTGGAGGAGGGCTGGGCGAACGGCCCCGTCACTACCGATGTGGTAATTCACGGCACGGACGGCACCATCCTTTTCCGTGATGACCGTTCTGACCGCACCTTTGACTGGTTGGCAGTACGCAGCGGAGAAAATCCAAAGTTTGAGAGGATTCCTTTCGGTCCCGCCGAAATTTCCACGCTCAACCAGTTTATTGAGTGTATCCGTACCGGCACCACGAACGAGAGCAATGTATCCCAGGCAATCAATCTGAGTTACATGAGCGAGGCCGCCTACCGTTCCGCCGAAACGCATATGCCGGTGAACCTGAGTGATCTCCCCGGCTTCACTGGAAAGGACTGAGAATATGATCCGTGTCACCATTTGGAATGAGTATCGTCACGAGCGGATGAATCTGGCAGTCGCCGCGATCTATCCGCAGGGAATCCACGAAACGATCCGCAGTTTTCTACAGGATGATGAAAAATACGTAATCCGCACCGCCACACTGGAGGAACCCGGCTGCGGCCTGAGTGAGGAATTGTTGGACAATACCGATGTGCTAATCTGGTGGGGTCACAAGGCCCATAGGGAAGTCACGGACGAAGCGACTGAAATGGTTGTGCGGCATGTACTGGCAGGCATGGGATTTGTTGCGCTGCATTCAGCACATGAATCCAGGCCTTTCATACGCCTGATGGGAACGACCTGCTCCCTGAAATGGAGGAAATCCGGTGTGAAGGAACGCCTGTGGAATGTCAACCCTGGGCACCCCATCATGAAAGGTATCGGAAACTGCTTCGAACTGGAGCATGTGGAAATGTACAGCGAGCCTTTCGATGTGCCGAAACCTGATGACGTACTGATGATCTCCTGGTTTCCGAGCGGGGAGGTCTTCCGCAGCGTCTGTACCTGGACGAGAGGGCGGGGCAGAATCGTGCACATCAAACCCGGCCACGAAACGTTCCCGATCTATCAGAATGAGAACATCCAAAAATTGATCCGGAACGCGGTGGACTGGGCGGCTCCCACGATTGACATCCGTGAGGTACCGCATAGCCAGAATGTGCCGCCGCTGGAGACTGTCACCGAAATTGAATGTTGAAGGGAAGGGGGAACTTCGGGTAATTCGTTGATTCACCCTTTTCAGTAAAGGAGTAGCTATGCGGATCCAAAAAACAGTCGTCATGGAGATGTCCTCTTGTTATGCGGTCAACTGCATCAGCCTGAACGGGCAAAAGAAGCTGCTCATCGCTTCAGAGGAGCAGGGCGAGTGCTGGATCGCTGATCTTCACAATCCGGGCCAAAGGGAACGTGTGTGGAAGGGCCCGGGCGGTACCATGGCCTTTGCCCAGACCGGCACGGGGAACGGTTCCTTCCTGGCAGTACAGAACTTCTTCCCGATTTTCGACTCCAAACACGCAACCGTTGTCCGGGCAAAGAAAATCGATGATGTCTGGTATGAACGCACTCTGCTGAACCTACCGTATGTTCACCGCATAGACCTGATCGGCAGCGATAACGGTTCCTATTTCATCGGCTGCCAGCTATGCAAATCCAAGCAGTTTGTCGAGGACTGGTCAGATCCAGGTGATGTGGTGGTCGGCAGTTTTGATACGGAAACGGACGAAATCAACGGGCTGCATCCTCTGATCACCGGACTTACCAAAAACCACGGCTATTTCCACGATCACACTGCGGATTCCCGTCACGCCTATGTGAGCAGCGCAGACGGCATCTACAGGATCACGGTTCCCTGCAAAGCTCAGCCAGAATGGCACATGGAAATGATTTCCGACGAGCCAACCAGCGACCTGGCAGTCATTGATATCGACGGTGATGGAATACCGGAGTTTCTGACGGTTCAGCCATTTCACGGAGACATCGTTTCCATCAAGCGGGAAAATGCCGGAAGACTGGAGACCGTCTGGCAGTATCACGGGAACGGCAAAATGGGCCATGTAGCCTGGGCCGGCACGATTCTTAGCAAGCCCTCTTTCATCTTCGGGTTCCGCCGGGAAAGCTGCGAACTGATCCTTGTCAGCTTTGAAAACGGCCAATATCAGCCTATCGTAATCGACAGAGGGTGCGGTCCTGCCAATATCTGTGTGATTCATGAGGAAACCTCCGAAAAGATCCTTGCCGCAAATCATACGATCGGCGAAGTATCTTTGTACACACTGACAGCGGAATAAAACTGCCTCAGGCCGTCAAAAAAGCTCGTCTGTGGCTGGCCAGGCGGCAAAGCGCATAAGGAAAGTCTTGCTGCGCAAGGCTGCAGAGCCCAACGTACACGCCGCCGGGTTCGTAATGAAAATCGGAGGGCTGCTTACCTCCAATCCCACGATTTTTTCGACAGTCTGTGACAGCAGAGTAAGCTGCTGCCTATCTATAAGAAAAACGGAAAGGATGATAGGATGTATATCAAGTTCGGTGTTGACTCTTTTATCTGGTCAGAAGCTTTCACAGAAAAGGATCTGTGGATCATTCAGAAGGCAAAGGACATGGGCTTTGAACTGATCGATTTCGCCATCTCCGACCCCTTCACCTTTCCTACACAGGTTGTAAAGGCAGAACTGCAGCGCGTTGGCATGGACTGTGTCTGCACTACTTCCCTGACTGATACCACCAATCCAGTTTCTCCTGATCCCGCGATTCGGACCGCGGCTGTCAAAGCTGTCAAAAAGGCTGTGGATATTTGCAATGACCTCGGAGCCCCGATCCTGGGCGGTATGTGTTATGCCTCCTGGGGCTACCTGACCCGCAAACCCCGCACGCAGGACGAATGGAACTATGCAGTGGAATGTATGTGCGAATCCGCAGAATATGCCAAGGCTACCGGCAACGTGATCATCTGCCCTGAATGTGTGAACCGCTTCGAAACCCACATTCTGAACATTGCCGAGGACGCGGTGCGCTTCTGCAAAGAGGTTGGCACGGGCAATGTAAAAGTCCACTTGGATTGCTTTCATATGATCCGCGAGGAAAAGGGCTTCCGCAAGGCAGTGGAAACCTGCGGCGATTATCTGGGCTATGTCCATGTAAACGAGAACGACCGTGGTATTCCCGGAACTGGCATGGTGCCCTTTGACGAATTTTTCCGTGCCATCCGTGACATCGGTTACACCGGTCCCATGGTCATTGAGTCCTTTGATATGAAGTTCACCAAGCTTGCCGGCAATTGCGCAATCTGGCGCAAGCTGGCGGAATCCGGTGAAGAACTGGCAGAACTCGGCTTGAAGAACCTGAAGGAAATCGCCGGACGCATCTGATAAATCCGAATGATTGGAGGAAGCCTCTATGCAGAGACCGTGTGTGGGTGTCATATGGCAAGCGCCATAATCCCCGTTTAGATCATTGTGATGAGTTGTACTGTTGTCGGTATGGGAGTTTTCACCATTTTTCCGCTACTTGCG
>CAKTUS010000017.1 GCA_934621485.1 uncultured Clostridia bacterium | reverse complement strand
CGGATATTGCCTTTGCTCGTCCGCCGCGGGTCCTCCAGCTCCTGGAGTTTTTCCCGCAATTCTTCTATCTTCATACCGCTTCATTATATCACTTTTTAAATGCTGTTGCCCTGCGCGCAAACGGCCGCCGTCCATTCGAGATTCTCCGGGAGGGCCGCTCATCGGAAAACACACTCCGAAAAGAGACAAAAAAACGGCTTGCATCTCTGTTTCGCAGACGCGAACCATGGGAGGGAGACGGCAAGCCGTATGGAGTGAACAGATACCGTAAGCGCTTTTCAGCGGGCGAATCGTTTGTGCGGCAGGAGAATCAACGCTGCGCCGCACAGTGCCAGCAGCAGGGCGTAAATGCCCGGATGGGCCGAATTGCCCGTGCGCGGCAGTACAGGAATCACTTCCTGCACAACCTTGCCGCAGATATCGCACTTGTGCTCTCTCAGACCCTTATCCGTCTGGGAGGCGGCCTTCACCGTCACTCATTCGCCAAACTGATGCGGAGCGTTGTCTGCTTTTTCGGTGCATTTGCAGTTCTTCCAATGCTGCTCATCGTCCGAAAGCCAATCGCCCTCGCCCACGTGCTCATGGGGAATTTCAATTCACTTATAGGCGGTGTATTGGCTTGGGTCGTACCGTCTCGGATCGGCGCCCTTTTCATCAGTCGCGCCCACAAGGATCCCGGTTCCCCGATAGCCGGATGCATCCGCCGCCACGTTCGTGGCACGGGTTCCGCCGACGACAACCGCTTTTCCGCTCTTGAGCAGGACCGCCTTTCCGCTGAGCCCAACTACAGCGGCTTGAATATCCACTTCCGTGCCATCTAGCGTAATAACATATGTCTTTTGCTCCCGCGCAGCAACGCCGCATACTGCATTGCGGATTGTTAACTTACCGCCGTTAAGATTGACGCCGCCGGCAATGGTCTGAATGGCGGCATAGATGCCGGTGTTCTTATCGATGGTGATGTCTCCGCCATTCATTTCAAAGGTGCTGGCAAAGCACAGGACCATTTCGGAATGGATAGTTCCGGACTCAACGACAAATGCATTGGCAAAGAAAGCATAAGGATAATAAGACTTGTCGCTGACACTCTCCGGCATTTTCAGTGTCAGGCTGCCGCCGGCTTCGCTCTCACGAACCGTCCAATCTATATTTTCAGCATAGGGTGAGGTAATCAGCGGCAGATACCGCTCAGACGTTGTTTCCATCACGTTTTCTCCTTCGAGAACAAGCGTGATCTTTCCCTTCGCCAAGATCATTCCATCGTTGTCATGCCCGCATTTCTGATAGAAATTCCGCAGCGTCAGCGTACCGCCCTCGTTGCTCGGCTCCCACTTCCAGCCCTCATCCGCCAGATGGTCCTCCGTGCTGGTTATGGCCGTCAAATCCAATCTTTCACTGCGAGTAGGCGTACCCCCCCAATGCTGACGACATTCCAAACGTCAAGAGCAACGCCGTTAGTATAATGCTCATCCAAATACCGTTCTTTTTCTTCACGTTCCTCTGTTCTCCTTTTCGCTTGTTTCTTTTTCCAATAGCCGCAAACGCCCGTTTCATTCTGTACCTCTATATCACAGAAATAGTATAGCATGGTTTTGGGGCCTGTCAATCTTGTCCTTGCCTTGTTTTAACACGTAAAAGGCCGCCGCGCAATAGCGCGGCGGCCTGGGGTTGAGGAAGAAAAATCAGTCCAGATCGGCCAGCACTTCCTCAAAGGTTTGCTGCGCGGCGGCAGCGGCGTCGGCGGGCGCCATGTCGTTGATGAGCACCTGCTGCACCATTTCGCTGAGGATGTTGTACTGACGCACATAGGCGTAGTTGGTGTTCAGAATACCGTTGCGTTCGAAGGTGGTTCCCTTCACGCCGCCGGCGTTGGCGGATTCGTTGAAGATCTTGTCGCTGGCGGCATGATCAAAGGAGAACAGAATCTTGTCGGCGCTCTTGGCCAGGATGGGTTCGTCGGAGGTCTTGACGATTTCGGTCAGCAGATCCTTCACGCTGTACAGGGAGGGGGTGATGTGGCCCGGAGCGGACAGGGCGAAGTCGGCGGCGTTCTGGCCGGTGCACATAAACTTCAGGAAAGCCATGGCCAGCTCGGGGTTCTGGGTGTTCTTGCCCAGGGCATAGTAGTTGTAGCTGCCAAATTGCAGGTTGGTTCCATCGTCGCAGGTGGGAATTTCGCACACTTCATACTTGTCCAGCAGGTCGGGCGCTTCGCCGAACACGCGGGCAATGATGCGGCCCTGGTAGAAGGAGATAGCCGCGTTGCCGGAGCAGAAGGCGGTAATCTGGTCGCCGTAGCCGTAGGAGGAGATACCGGCGGGGCAGTACTGGGCCAGTTCCTTGTAGAACTCCAGCGCCTTTACGGTATACTCGTTGTTCAAAGTGGGCTGCAGGTCTTCACCGCACACATTGCCGCCCGCCATGTTCAGGAACATGTTGAACCACAGGGTGGTGCAGTTGTTCTGGCCGGCAGGCAGGCAGCAGCCGTACACGCCGTCCTTGGTGAGGGCCTTGGCAGCGGCCAGCAGCTCGGACCAGGTCTTGGGCACTTCCAGACCGGCGGCCTCCAGCAGGTCCTTGCGCACGTACATCATCATGCTGCAGCCCGCATAGGGGAAGCCGTAGTCATGGCCGTCGATACGCACGCGGGAGCCTTCGATGAAGTCTTCCTCGCCGATGTCCGCAATCAGCTCATCCAGGGGATAGAGGATGCCGGCGGCGGCGTAGGTGCCGATGGATTCCACGTCCACGGTAATCAGGTCAACGGGAGCGCCTGCGTACAGGTCGGCCATGATGCTTTCTTCACGGTCGTCCATACCGGCCAGTACCAGGTTGATGGTGCAGCCGGGGTTTTCCTTCTCAAAAGCTTCAATGATGGCGCGGGTCACCAGCACCTGTTCCTCATCCGTTTCGCCGGACAGGAAGGTGATGCTGCCGGAAAGGGGTTGACTTTCCGCCAGAGCGGGCACGGTGAGGCAGGTCAGCAGCAGGGCGACCGCCAGAAGCAAACCAAGGGTCTTTTTCATAAAAGGGTCCTCCTTATTCTATTTATTCAAGCGTAGGTCACGGCGCAGGGCCGTCGGCCGCCGCTTAAAATCATTCTTTCACGCCGCCGTCGGACCAGCCGCCCACCAGCTTGTCCACGCCGAAAACGTTCATTACCAGCACAGGCACGGTGGCCACCACGGTGCCCGCCAGAATCACGCCCCAGGGATACACCTGCTCCTGAGCGAACATGGAGGAAATAACCAGCGACAGGGTGCGGTTTTCCTCCGAGGAAAGCAGAATCTTGGCATACATCAGGTCGTTCCATACCAGGATGAAGGCCTGAATCCCCGTGGCGATGATGGCGGGAGTCAGCTGGGGCACCACAATACGGTAAAACGCCTGGAAACGGCTGCATCCGTCAATCATGCCCGCCTCTTCAAAGCTGGTGGACACGCCCGCAAAGTAGGAGGTCATCAGCCAGACGCAGAAGGGCAGCGTGGTAGAGGTAACCATAACGGTATAAGCCGCCAGGTTATCCCGCAGGCCCAGCTTGGTTAAAATGGAGTAGATGGGCAGAATGAGCAAAATGGAAGGAATCATGTAAGTGTCCAGAATCAGCCGTTTCAGCAGCTTGGAACCGGGAAAGGTGAAGCGGGTCAGGCTATAGCCGGACAGGCAGGCCACCACGATGGAGGCCGCCGTAGACAGCACGGAGGTGCCCAACGTGTTTAGAAAGCTGCGGAAAAAATTGGACAGGTTAAACAGCACGCCGTAGTTGCCAAGAGTGGGAGCAATGGGCAGCAACTTGTAGGGATGGTTGTACAGCTCCTGGCTTTCCTTGAAAGAGCCGAAAACGGCCCACACCAGCGGAAAGAGAGAAACCACCACCAGCAACGCGATCAGGATAAACAGGAGAACCTTTCCCCAGATTCTTTTGCCGGTAAGCGACATGGATTACAGCCTCCTTTCCGCCATTTCGTTCAGCTTGTAGTAAAACCGGGAAATAATGAGCAAAATCACAAACATTACTACGCCGATGGCGGCTGCGCGCCCCAGGTTGTAGGAGCTGAACGCCTGGGAATACAGCATCATGGGCAGGGTAGCGGTGGCGTTGAGGGGGCCGCCGCCGGTGAGCAGGTAGATAATATCCCATTTATTAAACAGGAAAATGAAACGCATGAGCATTACCACCGTCAGCGGCGGCAGAATGAATGGGAAGGTAATGCGCCAAAACTGCTGCCAGCGGGTAGCGCCATCCACCTGGGCCGCTTCGTAGTAATCCTTGGGGATGGTTTGCAGCTTGCCCAGCACGGCAATCATAATCATGGGCGCATATTTCCACACGGACACCAGAATCACGCCCACCATGGCCAGGTTGTAGGTGCCAAACAGGTTCAGCGTGTCCTTGGCCAGGCCCAGGGTAACCGCCAGGTGATCCATTACGCCCACCAGGTCGTTAAACATGTAGCGGAAAATGGCGCAGGTAACCACCATGGGCACCAGGTAGGGAAACATCACAAAGGAGCGGATAAAGGAACGCATGGGCATGTCCTCGTTGAGCAGCACGGCAAAAAACGTGCCCAGCGCAGCGCAGGGAATCAGCGTTCCAAAGGCGTATACCAGCGTTCGTCCCAGGCTGAGCCAAAAATCGTTGCTGCCCAGCACCTTTTGGAAGTTGCGCATGCCCACAAACTTGGTTGACTGGGAAAGCATATTATAGTTCTGCACGCTGAGCTGAAACAGGTTTATCAGCGGATAAGCCACCAGCACCAGCATGAAAAGAACCATTGGCAGCACCAAAATCATACCCAGCCGCCGGTCCTTACGGCCCAGCGCCGATAGTTTTGGACCTTTGTTTTTGCCCAAAGTCATGACGGTTCTCCTTTCGCGTTACACATTCTGTCATTCAAACCTGGTCTTATGATATCAATACGCCGCCGCTGGGGACAGACGGTTTTGCCGACAAAATACACCTCATTTTCACATTGACAGCGACAAATGAGGTGCGTTATAATAATCATTTTGTTTAGTTGTTTACAAGCTCTCGCTCAATTCGTCGCTCAGGTGGTTGCCGCTGGTCATGCAGCGGTTAAAAAACGAGGTAAAATCCCGCCGGTTTTTGACGCCCGCCGCGTGAAACAGCTTGCGCACCCGGTATTGCAGCGTACTGTCGCCCAGGTACAGCGCCTCGGCGATTTCCTCATAGGCCATGTTTTCCACCAGCAGGCCAATGATGCGCAAGTCCAGCGCGTCGCACCCCTGAAGGCATTTTTCCAGGCGCATCATGCCCTGTAGGGTGGGGTCGTCATAAAAGGGGCCGCCTTGATAATCCACATCCAGCGGGCTGGGGGCGGGCACGGCGGCAGGTACGCCCGGCAGGGTAAAATTGGTGCTTTCCCGGCCGATAATGCGGCCCAGCACGGCGATGCGCATGCGGTAGTTTTCCTCTGCGGTTTCCCGCAAATACTGCCATACCACCACCGCCTGCTGGCCAATGCCGTAAAAGTCCACCGCCAGGCTTGTTAACGATGGTTTGCAAAACCGGGCCAGGCTGTTGTCCTTGATACAGGCCACCATCAGGTCTTCAGGAACGGCAATGCCCTTTTCCTCGCAAAACTTCAAAAACGCCACCGCCACAAAGGCGTTGGGGCACATCACCGCATCGAAACGTTCCCGGCAGCGGTCAAACGCCTGAAAGCTTTCGTCGATTCCATTTGTATATTCAAAACATTCTCCATCGGCAAACGAAAACTTGGCCAGATGCAGCTTCATCGCGTAGCTGTGCACCATATCGTTGGCCGATCGCTTTCCTACGCCCACCAGCGCAATGTGGCGGCAGCCCTTTTCCAGCAGATGGTCCAGCAGCTGCTCGGTAGACAGCCGCCGGGAAAAGGTGGCGCAGGAATAATGCGCGTCGATGTGGTCCGTATCCATCCCGGTGAGCACGATGCGCTTCTGGGCAGCCTGCAGCGTTTGCAAAATTTCCTGCATGCTGGCCGATTCAAAGCCCACCACAATCACGTTGCTTTCCGAGGTTTCTTCTTGCAGCAGTTCCCGGCAGTTGTCGTATAGCTTTACTGCATAGCCGCGATGACCGCTCATTTTTTGAATCCCGTTTACCGTAGTCATGGTAATGGGAATCCCCCGACATTCCTTATCCCAAAGCACGGGAATCCGTGGCCTTTGTCGAACCGGCGGCCGGGTGTTCCTTGGCATGTGCGTTCTTCCTTTCTATGGTGGGTAAAACGAAGTTGTTCCAGAGGCCGCTGCTGGGAAAAGGCCATTTGCAAAGCGCCGCTCCTCTATCCGTCCGCCTGAATCGCGGCACAGAGACACCCCCCGGTCCCTTTGCGCCAGCGCAGTGAGGGCGTTTTCCTCCCGCCGGCCAGCGGCTTTCAGCTTCCCTTAGCGCGAGGTGGAAAGGCGCTCCAACGCCTGCCCCGCTCTCGCGGCCTCCAGCAGGGCGCAAATCGTCTGCGACACCTCCGGAGAAATCTGGGCGGGGGCGCGGCCGGTTTCAATGGCGCGCAGAAACGCTACCAGCTCGTAGCGAAGGCCCTCCCCATCCAGCTGATAGTAATACCGACGGTTTTCGGCCGGGTTTTCGTAACGCAGCTCGAAATAGTCGGTTTTCCACCAGGGAGCCGGCACCCAGGCATAGCCCTCCGTTCCGGAAATCACCAGCTCGCCTTCGCTCTTCACCCCCTTGCCCACCTTCACCGACGCCACAGCGTCGGGATACAGCAAATCCAGCTTGGTAAACAAATCAAAGCGAGGGTTTTCGCAGGCCAGCAGGGAAGCGGTCCGGCAGTCCGTGTATTGCGTACCCAGCAGCTGCAATACCGGCAGCAGGGCGGCCGGGCCAAAGGCGCTCAGGCTGTCCCAGGCCAGGGACAACTGCTTTGCATCGGTCACGTCCACCCGGCGCAGGCTGGTGCAGGTAGCGTCCACGCTGACCACACGGCCGATTTTGCCGCTTTTCACCAATAGCAGCAGCCGGGCATAAGCAGTGGAGTAGGCGGTTTTGTTGGCGTCCGCTAAAACCAGTCCCTTTTCCCGGGCCAGCTGAAACAGCTGCCGGCACAGGCCCCCGGTGGGAGCCAGCGGCGCTTCGCAAAGCACGTGCCTGCCCGCCTCCAAAGCCCGACGGACATGCTCGTAGTGCAGCCGGGGATGGGACGCGATGTAGACCGCATCGGCGGCATGCACAAGGGCGTCAAAATCCAGCGTCGGCAGAGCCTTCAGCGCCGGGCTCAGCTGGCTTTCATCCCGGGCGCACAGGCCGCAGAGGCGCACGCCGTTCACATACGCGCTTTCAGCGGCGAATTTGTTCAAAATGGCGTTTTCGCCCACCAGTCCCAAGGCGGTTTCCCGCTGTCTGGATCGGAGAGAGCTGCTGGACACGCCCTCCGTGCGGGGCAGATACACCACCTTGCAATAGGCGCTCAAGTAGTCGAACGCGCCTTCCCAATCCGAGCCTACCGTGAAAATATCAATACCCAGGCGCTGAATGTCGTCAATTTTTTGCCCTTCGTATTCCTCCACGAGGATCTCGTCGGCCAGCCCTGTGGATCGCACCCCTTCAATGCGTTCCATCAGGCTTTGCTGCACATTGATTTTGCCCCGCACCCGGTCGAAGCCGTCGGCGGTTACGCCCACTGCCAGCCAGTCGCCCAGAGCCCGGGCCCGCTGCAACAGGCGGATGTGTCCCTCGTGCAGCAAATCGAAGGTGCCGTAGGTGATAACCTTCACCATGGTGGTTTTCCTCCCTTACAGCATACCCCGCCGCCAAAGGGCTCGCAGGGCGCTTTCCAGAGCGGCGTTGTCCTCCGGGGTCAGGAAGCCCAGATGGCCTACCCGGAATACCCGTTCCCTCAGTTCGCCGCCATTGGGGCATACCCACATGCCATACTCGTTTTTCAGGGTTTCAAAAACGGCGTAGGCCCGGCCCCTTCGGGGCATGAGCGCCGTTACCGCGTTGGAGGGCGTTTCAGCCAGAAAATCAAAGGGCATGTCCGCCACCCGTTCGCGAAAATCCAGAGCCAAATCGGCCGATCGCCGCACCTGAGCCTCCGCCCCGCCGGATTGCTGAAGCTGGTTCAGCCGCAGATGAAGCTGCTTGAGGATGCTCACCGCAGGCGTAAAGGGCGTTTGTCCGCGTTCCCCGTTCATCAGGGCTTCCTTCAGGCTCAGATACAGGCAATGCGTTTCCGCGGCCATGGCCCGCTCCGCCGCCCTGGGCGACAGCACCACCGCCGAAACGCCCGGCGGGCAGGCCAACGCCTTTTGAGAGCCGGTGAGCAGCAGGTCTATGCCGAACCGGGCCATGGAAACCGGGTCGGCCAAAAAGGCGCTGATGGCGTCGGCTACCAAAAACAGGCCGTTGCGATGGCAAAAATCCGCAATCAGAGACAGGTCGTAGGCCACGCCGGTGGAGGTTTCGCACAGGTTCACCAGAAAGCCGGTAAAACCACGGCCCTCATACGGAGCCAAATGCTCCGCCTTCAGCGCCCGGCCCGGTTCCAAATGAATTTCCTCCATGGGCACGCCGTGAAGCCGACACAATTGGGCAAAGCGCGCGCCAAAGCTGCCGCCGTTCACCACCAGCACCCGGTCCCGGCCGGTAAAGGCGGCCATTACGGCGGCCTCCATGGCGGCGGTGCCGCTGCCCGTTAAAAACACGGCCCGGGAACCCTGTTCCGCATCGGCCATTTCCAGCAGCATGCGCTCGTTTTCCAGCATCAGCCGGGAAAACTCCGGCGTGCGGAAATAGGGTGCGGGTTCCGCGCCCAGGTCGCAAATCAGCGGATCCATCTGTACGGGACCTACGGCAAAATTCAGCATGAAACCCCTTCTTTCCAGCAAAGCGTAAAAAGCTTCCGTTTTCAGGCCGTCCGAAAGTCCTTGGGCGATATCGGAAGCCTGTGATTTTTGGTTCCAAACCGGCGGCGTGAGCGCCGGTTTCGGCAGCCTTACCGCGCCCATTTCAGCCCGCGAGCAACACTGCGCCGGTTGGCGGGCTCTCAGTGGGTCTAACAGCCGTTAGCGGTTAGCGACCCGCAGTTGGGGCTCCGGACGAGCGAGCGTGGCCTTTTCCGCATTTGTGCAGCTGCTCCGCCCTCTGCGCCTGCGCTTTTTGGTCGGCCTGAACCCTGCGCAGTAAGGCTCAAACTATCGAAAAATCCCGAATTGGCCGTCATCGCCCGGAAGCAGCGCTTCGCCGGGAAAGGGCTGCGGCATAAGGCTTAGGGGCTCCGCCCCTAAAACCCCGGCAAAAGGCAGCGCCTCCTGCGCCTCCACTTTTTCAGCCCGTCAGGAGCCCCAATCCGAAAAGCGATTCGAGGAGCCGCGGCCCCTCTGAGCGGAATCCTGTCGCCCGGCTGACCGGCAAAGGCAAACGTTCCCTTTGCTGTGCGCAGCATCCGGACGGGCGGGGCATTTGGGCTCCGCCGAAACCATTCCGAAAAGAGTGCGGCAGGCGAACTTTTTTGACGGCCTGAGCCCTGCGCAGCAAGGCCGCCCTTTACCGCCCGGCAAACCCTACGTAAGCAAAGAGGGCTTTTCGTTAGGGCGACACCGCACAAATGAGGCGGTCGGCCGGTGAATGGGTTTTTCGTGAGATGCAAATGCCAATTTCAAAGGTTTACTGGAGGGAAATTGAGAAATCTGCATGCCGCGGATGGCGGAAAAGACATCGCCCGACGCGCCGCCGAATGTGCGGCGGCACCTTAGAAAAGCTCGCCAGCCAGCGTTTGCCGCGGGCAGGGCCCTTAGTTTTGCAGCAAGTTCAGCTCGTGCTGCAAAAAACCTATCGACGCTTCCCGTGCCCGGGCAACGGCGGCATGCACGGCGGCATACTGCACCGTTTCCGGCACAGTCTCGTTTCCGGTAACCAGCAGCCGGTCCGGCAGGCCCAGCAGGCTCAGCAGCTCGGCAATCTTGTTGTCGCACTGCTCCCGGGAAAACAAATAAAACGGCCGTTCAAACTGCACGCTGAAAATCATGCCGTGATAGGAATTGGTAACCACGCAGGCCGCGTGCCGCACCAGGGAAAGAAATTCCTCCACCCCCGCCTCATAGAACACGCGGTGACGGGCGGCGTTTTCGGCCCGCAGGCTGATTTCCACGATGGAAAGCCCCCGTTGCCGGGCCAGGCTTTCAGCAAAGCGCTCCATGGCAGGGTTGTAGCGCCTGGCATACAGCAGCAGGTAATCGCCCTCCTGCTGTCTGGGCGCGGTTATGGCGGCGTACTCCTTCCGGGTAAGCAGCAGCGTCGGGTCTATCACCCGCTGCACCGGCACGCCGGCATGGGTGCGCACCCAGTTCTCCAGATAGGTTTCCCGCAGGCCGATGGCTCGAAATCCCTGTAGCTTTTGGGCCAGCACCGGCTTCTGCCGGGGAGAAAAGCGGGCGTCGCCAAAGCTGGCGGCATAGGCGGCTGATCGGCCCTGCATGCTGGCATAGCGAGCGTAGTAACCATCGTCAAACCCAAACTCGTCCACACAGAAAATGGTATCGCTGCCGCACAGAAAGCCTTGCAGGTTTTCCCCGGTCAGGCAGCAGTCAAAATTGGCGGCGGTATACTGCCGCCGGGTGTTTTCAAACCGGCGGGCAAAAAAGCGCTGAAACCGGACGTAGTTTTCCCGGATAGCGGGCAGGGAAAGCCGGCACTGCCGCCGGACCTCCGGGTTGGTATCCCACATGTGGGCCATGGGATTCAGCGGGTCCTTGTCCCGAAGGGCCTCCGGCAAATAATCCACCAGCACAGCCTGCCGCCCCAGGCGGTTGACGGCCTGGCACAGAGCCCAGGATTGCAGAGCGGAGCCATAGTTGGTAAAGTTGCCGTAGCGATTGTAACTGACAATGCCGATGCGGGCCATATGTTCCTCCTTAGCCCCTTTTTCGCTGGGCGGTGTGCCGGCGGACCAGGCGCTGCCCTTCCGGGGGACGCTGCATGTAATCGCCATACTGACGCTTGAGCATTTCATCCCAGCAGGTGAGCATGCGCAGGGTAACGCCTTCAAACTGCACGTCCTGATAGCGGTGAGTCCACTCATCCGGCCACACCCTGGCCAGCACGCGAAAATCCCCGTCGGGCACATGCACCAGGCTGCCGTCGCCATGGGCCCAGTGCTCATACACATGCCGGTACCACTTCAGCTTTCGCTTCTTGGAAAAAGGCAGGCCCAGCACATGGGTGCCCACCAGCAGGGGGCGGTATTGGGGCGGATAGCCGCTAACGTCCACCCGGTCCTTGAGCATGCCCTGAAGGGTTTTCAGCGCCATCACCCGCAGCTTTTGCTTCCGGGGCGAAGCGCTGATGGGCTCGTAGTGAAACAAGTCCACAAAGGGAAACTCGCCGTCGATGGGTTCCCGGGGCACCACCCGGGCTACCCAGGTGTCGTTTTCCGTTACGGTATACCGCCGGCTTTCCCGGGGGAAAACCTGAATAAACTGTTTGAGCGCGTCCTTGCAAAAGCCGATGTCCAAATCATCGTCCCAGGGAATAAAGCCGCCCTCCCGCACCGCTCCCAGCATGGTGCCGCCCAGCAGGGTGTATTCAATGTGGTGAGCCCGGCACACCCGGTCGATTTCCGTCATCATGGCCAACAGCGTTTGCTGAATGGACTGCATGCCGTAAGCGTTATCCTGCATGGACATATGGGCAAAACCTCCTTTACGGGAAGGGGATATACTTGTCGTTGCCAAAGATTTCCGCAATTTTCAGGTACCGGGGATGGCCCTGCCGCCAGCCCTCCGCCGTAGGGTGCTTAATGGCGGTGGAATTGATGGTGGTATTGGGCAAGTGTTCCTGCAATTCCTTCAACTGCTCCTCGGTGATGTCGTTGCCGCCCAGCCACAGCCGGTCCAGCTTGGTCAGCCCGTACAGGGGCGTAAAGTCTGTGATATGGCAGTTGCCAATGTGCAAATCAATCAGTTCGGTCAGGTCTGCCAGGGGGGAAATATCGGTAATGTCGTTGTGAATCAATTCCAGATAGACCAGCTCGTTCTGGTAGCGCAAAGGCTCCAGGTCGCTGATCTGGTTGTCCGCCAGAATCAGGATTTGCAGCTTGGGCAACTCCTCCAGGAAGGAGATGTCCGTAACGGCGTTATGGCCTACGTCCAGCGCTTTCAGCCTGGGGCAGTGGCGGAAGGCCGCAAAATCGTCCTGATTATGGCGCTTTTCGGTGTACTTGGCATGGCGGGTGCAAAAGGCCGTTTGATCGGTGCTGATGATGTGATGGGCCATATGGAACTTGCAGTTGAAGGAAACGCCGGGATAGGCCGCTTTCAGCCGGTCCAGCTCGTCGGCGGTAAAAATGTAGCCGTAGGTGGTTACCTCGTTCAGTTTGGGCAGCAGGTCCATCAGCTCGGTCAGCTGGTCGATGCTCTTGTACTTGATATACTTCAGGTTCAGGTGTTCGGTGTCCCACAGGTAGTGGTGGCTGAAATCCGTTACCCGGTACAGAAAGGTTTTTTCGGGGAAGGTTTCCTTCAGCAGGCGCACATTGGCGGGCGAAATGGAGGTGACGGTGATATCCACGGTGCTTTGGCTGCTGCCCTCCACCTGCTGAATCACCTCGTCCACCTTCTTGAACCGGCCGATGACCAGCGTGTCCTCCTCCTGCGCCAGGGCCTGGGAAAACAGCGCCAGCAGGCACAGGCAAATGCAAAGCGCCTTTTTCAGCATGAAAATTCCGCTTCCTTTCATTAAATATGGAAAAAAGTATAGCACGGGCCCAAAACCCTGTCAAGGAAGGGAAAAACAGCGCAAATACAGCCCGCAGGATGTAAAAACACAGATTTGAAGCCAAAATGCGCTTGTGTTTTTAGAACGGTGGTACTATAATGTGTGCGTTGCATCCGGGTCTGTGGTTGCAAGCCGATGCCAGACGCGGGCAAAACGGTCCACGTAAGCCGGACAAAGATTTCGGTGAGCATGGCGCGTTCTAGAGGTAAGTCCGACCGCCGCCCAGGCGGCGAGAGAGGGCGAGTAGGGCGCTTGAGCGATGAGCAGACCCTCCCGTCGGCGAGTGTGGGGTCAAAGACCAGGTCAGCCGGGTGCACAATTCTTCAATCGGAACGGAGGAAACCCAAACTATGTACGAAGACAAGACGTTGGTGTGCCGTGATTGCGGCGCCGAGTTCGTGTTCACCGCCGGCGAACAGGAATTTTATGCCGAAAAAGGCTTCCAGAATGAGCCCACCCGTTGCAAGGAATGTCGTGCAGCCCGCAAGGCCAACCGCGCTTCCGCTCCTCGCGAAACCTACGAGACCACCTGCGCGGCCTGTGGCGCTCCCACCACCGTGCCCTTCATTCCCAAGAGCGACCGGCCCATTTATTGCAGCGCCTGCTATGCCGCTCACCACAACAAGGGCTGAGTTTTCCATGAAAAGAATCAACCGGCTGCGGCCTTTTCGGGCGCAGCCGGTTTCAGGTTGTTGAAAAAGTGGAGGTGCAGGAGGCACTGCCTCCTGCCGGAGTTTTAGGGGCTCCGCCCCTAAGCCTTATGCCACAGCACTTTCCCCGCGAAACGGCAAAGAGCGTAAGGAAAGCCTTGCGCAGCAAGGCAGCCGAAACCGACGTACACGCCGCCGGTTTCGGAATGAAAATCGGAGGGCTGCGGCCCTCCGATACCTCTCAGGGGTTTTTCGACAGTCTGACCGGCTGCGTCCTTCTCGGACGCAGCCGGTTTTGTTTTGGGAAAGAATCGAAGCCGCCGCGGCGCGAGTTTCGTACGCCGATTTCGGCCGCTTGGCAAGCGCTTCCCTCGGCGCGTCTTTTATAAGCGCGGCCGGTTGTCTGACCGCTACTTTTCCGCGCGGCAATACAGCACGCGGGCCTCCGGCTCCACCTGAAGGGTCAGGTCGCAAATGGAAGCGCCCTTTTCATCCTTGAGCAGCACGGTAATCACCCGAACCTCCTTGCTGCGCACATCGGACATGATGGTGGCCACATCCCAGGCGCAATCCGGCATATGGGCCGCCATAAAGGCCCGTAAGTATTCGGATACGCTGCCAGTCAGGGTATGGTGGGTGTAGGAATAATCGGAAAAGGTGTAGCTTTCCAGTGCGCAGGTGCCGTCGTACTCCTGCAGCTGTCCCGTTTTGGCATAGCGCAGCATAATGGGATACCGGGCGCCGCCGCCGGCGGCTTCCACCCGCCACTGTTCGGCTTCTTCCTGCACGGTAAAGGCGTAGTCTGCGGTATCCACGCCAATGAACTCGCTTTCCAAAAAGCGCCTGGCGCAGGCCAGCGCCTCCGCCTGGGTGTTCAGCGGCGCGGGCGTTTCCGTCCACACCACGCCGGGCACCGCCGCAATGGTGGGCAGGGGCTCGCTTTCGCTGGTGGCGAAGGAAAAGGCCAAAACCACCGCTGCAAGCAGGCTGCCCACGGCCACGCCCCAGCGGCTGCCGCGCACGCAGTGAATAATGGACGTAACCCGGCGGCGCAGGTGCTTGTCCGTAAAGGAAGCGCCAAAGCCCACCGCTTCGGCCTCCCTTAGCTCTGCGGCGCTGACAATGGCATTGGCGTAGGCCAGGCGGTCCATGTCCTGCAAGCGGGCGGTGACCCGGTCGTCGCAGGCCAGCTCGCTGTCGGTCCAGCTGAGCCATGCCGCCAGCCACACCAGCGGGTTAAACCAGTGCACGGCGCAGCACAAAATGCGAATCACGCCCCAGAAGTTGTCGCGGCTCTTGTGATGGCACAACTCATGAGCCAGCACCAGCGGCACATGCACCTCCGGCGTGGACAGGGGCAGCGCAATGAAGGGGCGCGCAATGCCCACCACGCAGCTGGCCGTTTGCCGGTCCACCAGATAAACGGAAATAGGCTTCACTTTGTAGCGCTGGCAAAGGGCGTGGTAATCCTCCAACGGCTTGCCCTCCAGCGGCCGCACCCGGTTTTGCCTGGCCCGGCGGCAGAAGCGCAGCCTGCGCCAGAACAGCCACACGGCCACCAGCACGCACACCGTCAGCCAGCCAATCAAAAACCAGCGGCCGGTATTGCCCATGCTGGTTTCCCGGGCCAGGCCGCCCAAAGCGTCCTGACCGGCAGAGCCGATGAGCGCGGAGGCCTCGTAGCCCGCGTCGATCACCCGCTGGCGCACCTGGTCCGCTACGGGCCGGGCGGCTACATCCGCCGAAAAGCCGGGCCGAAACTCGTCCATCACAGGATTGGGCAGGGTCAGGGGCAGCAGCAGCCGAACAGCCACCAGCACCCAGGCCCCGTAAATGGCGCGGTTGCCCAGTCGCTGGCGCAGCAGGGACCGCGCGGCGATAACCAGCAAAATCAGCACGCTGCCAAAAACCGTGGCCTCCAGCAAATAGTTAAAAACCGTCATGCTTCGCATAGGGGAATAACCTCCGAGTCAACCTGTCTATGGGGAAACCTGTCGCTCCAATGATTGAATAAGCCAAACGGCGCGAAAGGAGAAGGGGCGCGCTTTCCGCCTTGCCTTCCGACAAGCCGCCGGTTTTCTTCCTACCTATCATTTGGACGGGAAAAAACGTCAAAAGGTTTCCTCGATTTTGTCTTTTTTTGGTTTTTAGGGCAGCCCAGCAGAAGCTGCATTTGGGCAATCTCCTCCGGGGTTAAGCCGCCTTCCCGGGCCAGTTCGCTCATCAGCAGGAAAGCCCGGCCGTCAAACAGGCGGCGCAGCAGGGTTTGAATCTGCTCCCGGGCCACCCGGGCCTTGTCGATAGCGGGGGCATAGGTTTTCACCGGCCCGTCCTCGCAAATCTGCACGGTGCCCTTGACGGCCATGCGCTTGAGCATGGTGATCACCGTGTGCTTGCTCCAGCCGGTTTCCGTCTCCAGCGACCGGGTCAGTTCCATCATGGTCTGGGGGCTTTTTTCCCACAGGCGCAGCATAATCCGCCACTCTGCGTCCGTCAGGTGGGCGTGGTCGCTTTTCATGGCCGGCCTCCTTTCCTCATCAGGGCAGCCTTGTTTGTGAATGAAAACCAATCGCGATGAACCGCCACAATTCTACAACTGTGTACCTTACCTGTCAAGGTGAAAAAATGGCAGCGCATTTGACAGGAGCCTTTGTTGCGCCTATACTGAAAAGCAACGTTTGATTGCAGGGAAAGGATGACCCCTATGGATAAGCAAAAGCTGATTGCCGCACGAAAAGGCAAGGGCATGACCCAGGAACAGCTGGCGAACGCCCTGCACGTTTCCCGACAAACCGTATCCCACTGGGAAAACGGCCGCGTCCGCCCCGACCCGGAAGCCTGCCGGCGTTTGCAGCAGGTGCTGGACCTGCCGGCGCCGGAGGAAGGGAAAAGCCCGGCCTCGCGCCGGAACATTCTTTCATTGTGGATTGGCGCGGCCGTGCTGCTGGCGGCGGTGATCGGGCTCATTGCGCTGCATATCGGCCTGAAAAGCCCCGCGTCCCAACCGGCCGATGACCAGTGGAACTGGTACCTAAACCAGCCGGAAACGGACCCAGGCCAGGCGCAGCTGGTGTTTACCGCCGAATCCCCCGTGGAGCTGACCCCCAATGAAAGCTGGGGCGGCGAGCTGTGCTGGGACATTCGCTTTTCCGTTGCGGAAAGCCACGGCGTGCCCTTTACCGTGCAGCGCCTGACGGAAACCTTCTTTAATGCCGATCATCAGCCCTTCGACGTGTTTGAAACCGACAGTGAGGGCCTGGCCGCCTTCTGGGGCGATACCACCCTGCGGGACGGTTCGTTTGGGTACAATACCTATCGCCCCCAAAGCCAGGACGCAGCCTGCGGCGTGCGTCTGGACGGTGTGGACGCTAACGGAAACCAGCTTTCCTTCGGCACGCTGATCGTCTTGTCTCCCCAGGTTTCCCCGGACCGGGATTTGGACACTCTGCGCGCCCTGCCCAGCCATGACGAGCTCATCACGCTCACCGCCGCGGAAAACCCGGCCCCCATCGTTCAGGACGAGGGCTTTGGCGGCGGCAGGGGCTGGTTTTACGGCTATACCATTCAAAATACCGGCAGCCTGAGCTTCACCCCCACCCTGATGAAAGAAATCTACTTCTGGAACGGGCAGTATTTGAATACCAACCTGTTTTCGGCGGATACCATGACCGGCTGGGGCGCGCCCCAGGTTTACCAGCCCGGCGACAGCTGGGAAATGGGCGGCGGCGCAAACTACCAGGATTTGTCTCAGGTGGCGTACATTCTGAGCGGTGTGGACAGCCAGGGAACGGAGCACAGACTGGCCATTGTGCTGGACCTGGAGCGGGACTGATGCTGAACACAGAACAACTGAAGCGCGCCCGCAGGATGGCCGGCTACACGCAGGAACAACTGGCTCAGGCCCTGGGCGTCAGCCGCCAGGCCGTGTCCCACTGGGAAAACGGGCATGCCGAGCCGGAGAAAGAAACCGTTTCGCACCTGGCCGGGCTGCTGGGCGTGGAGCCGGGCCAACTGCTTCTTCCCACCCCGTCGGGCGGGCCGGAAGCCTCCCGGCCTGCCGGCCCAGAGCGCCCCGGCGCATTGACAAGCCCGCCGGCGGAATGTCAGCTCCGCGAACAACGCAACGGCGATTCGCAGGAAAAGCGCCGTTTGCCCCGCTGGCTGTGGATAGGGCTGTTGGGCTTGCTGGCGCTGGCCGTAGGCGCGGGGCTGTGGCTGGCGCCATCCTCGCCGAAACCGTCTGATTTTCAAAATCAGGGCAGCCTGTCCTGCCTGACGCTTTCGCCCATGCAGAATACCTGCCGCGTTTACGATTCCCTTTCCGGCAGCCGCCGCTACTACCGTATTCGGGTGCTGCTGCAAACCCCGGAGCAGGAGGGCTGCACCATTGAAAGCGTTTTCCTGTATCATTTTGCCGCCGGAGCTCTGGGCCGTTCCAGTCTGCGGGGAACCTGGACCAGCTATCCGGCCGAGCTGCGGGACCTGTGGGGGGCCAACACGCTTCTGCCTGGAACCCGCTGTTCCATCAGCTATCAGCCTCAGGCGGAAGGCGGCGATTTGGGCTTTGGCCTGGAGGTAAACGGCGTGGACCGTCAGGGACGTTCCTTTTGCACCCGGCTATGGCTGCCCTGCGAATAGGCAAATTCGTTTTTCAAATCTGGTCGTAACGCACTGTATTTCATACATCATTTTACATTTTTAGGCCGGTTTAGCAAAATGTAAACCGGCCTTTGCTTGCTTTTTTTGTGTGCAGACGGTACAATTCTTTCATTCGACGCCCTTGAAAGGAAGGATATCATGAAGCGGCATTTTCGTTTGCTGGGCCTTGCGGCGGCCCTTTGTCTGCTGCTTGCTGCTGGAGCGGCCTTGGCCGACGGCGAAGCCATGGGACTCATCGACCCTGGCAGAATTACCTACACCAATCAGACCTACGGGTTGATCGCTGAACTGAACAAATCCACACCCGGCGAGGTAACCTTGCGGGTAGACAGCGACAACACCGACTGGAGCAAAGTAGTCACCGGTACGGGCGCACAGGAGGAGCTGAGCGTTTCCTTTGAGGTAGCCGCTCCCGATGGAGCCCAGTCCTACAGCAGCGGCGGATGGAGCACGACGGAGGAGGAATGGAACGCGCTTCCTCCGGAGGAGAAAGGGCAGTATGCGAACTTTGACGAATACCTGCAAGACACTCTCACCACGCCCAACCGAATCATTCAGAACAACAAGAAGATTTCCCTCGACCTTTTTTATGGCACCTATGTGCAAAGCAAGAGGCAGGTGGCGGCGAACGCCCTCCGTACCAACGTGCACACCTACGCCATTTGCTGGGGCATGAAGGACGGAACCTTTCAATACGAGCGTATCTCCGTATTTGCAAGCCATTCGAATCCTGCCAGCAACGCCATGAAGAACCTGCGTCCCAACTTTGCCGCCGATATCATTCCGGACAGCAGTCAGGGCGTAAGCGCCGACGTTACCTCCACCTCTGTCAACTATGTGGTAGAGGAGGACGCTGCGGTTACAGAACTGATCACCAGAGTAAAGGTTCCGGCCGGCGCTTACACCTATCGGTGGGTAGGCGGCGGACGTTCGTTCTTCAACCTTGTAAACGATGATTCTCACGTGTCGCTCAGCAGCGACAGTGCGGAAACCCATACCGATCATTATGTCCTGTACTGGTATCGCGATGGCGCAGCCACGGATTTGCTGGACTGCCAGTGCCTGGTGATTAACGTAAAACGGCTTGGCAGCACGCCTGCAGTGGCCAAGCTGACGAGTATTACGCCGCTGAAAGCCGGCTGGGACGTTTATGCGGAGATGGACCCGGTACTTCATCAGGCTACCCGGCTGGAAGCCCGCAAAAACGGCGTGGAGGGCTGGTTCAACTTTGCGCCCAAAAACAGCAGGGGCATGATGATGGGCGATTTGTCTCAGGCACACTGGTGGCTGCGCCTCCGTGTCCCGCAAAGTGCAAAGTACCTGGCGGACAGCCCGGCTCCACGGGGCAACACCCTGTTTTCCCCTGTGAGCGAAGAAGAGTTGGGTCAAAAGCTGGAGCAAGCCTTTCTCGAACGCGACGACTGGATTGAGCTGGAGGACGGCCGGGAATGGTTTATCTATGATCAGGGCCTCGTATTTTTCGAAGCCTACCGGGATGACCGCATCACCATTTATCATCCCTATCCGTCCACCGACGAGGGCCAGGGAGAAGCCCGGCTGCTGACCTGGTATGATAGAGAAGGCGACGCTATCTATCTGGAGGGTGACAAATACGCCGGCCAGTGGTACATTGTCACGGGCAACGAGCTGGAGACCATTCAGTCACGGCCCCTGAAGGACAAGCCGGGGCGTCATCCGGTGGACTGCCCCACCATTGTGGACCCCGATACGCGGCACGAGCACTGGATGCTGGAAAGCTGCTATGCGCTGCAAAGCGGCCTGGACGCTTACCAGGTGGAGCTGCACCTGCTGGATGAAAACGGCGAAATGGTGCAGCCCGATGGCAAAAAGGAATTTTACCTGCCCTATCCCGACGGCATGTCTTACGAAGCCAACGCCACCTGGCGGCTGCGCCACTACAACGACGATTACACCGCCTATACCTATGTGGACGTAACCGCTACGGAAGCGGGCCTGCGTTTTGAAAGCGATTCGCTAAGCCCCTTCGTGCTGCTGTGGGACGGCAGCGAGTCCACCGCGCCCAAAACCGGCGATGGAACGCCCCTGTACCTGCTCAGCGGGCTGCTGGTAGTCTCGGCCGCTTTGCTGCTGACGGCCCTGCGCCGCAGAAAGCGCGCCTAAAGCCGTATAAAAAAGAGCCGCCGCGCACCGGTAGGGTGCGCGGCGGCTTTGTCCTGTCAACAAAACTCGCCCGACAGCGAGCTTTTCTTATGCGTTTTGCCTGCTCGCCGAACGGCAAAGAGCGTAAGGAAAGCCCTGCTGCGCAAGGCAGCCGAAACCGATATGCACGCCGCCGGGGTCGGAATGAAAATCGGAGGGCTGCGGCCCTCCGATACCACTCAGGTTTTTTCGCCAGTCTGTCAAGCCTCCGCGCACCGGTAGGGTGCGCGGAGGCTGGGTTTCTCGCCTTATTCCTCTTCCTCTTCGGAAGCGTTTTCGGTGGCGAACAGGTTGATGGCGCTCAAAATTTGCTCCTCGGTGTAGTCCTCGGCAATCGCGCCCACATTCCAGTAGGCGTAAGCGCCTTCAAACCAGCTCTGCAAATCATCCGTGTTCTCGGCATAGCGGAACTCCAAGTGATAGGTATCGGCCATAGTATCCGGCGAAAAAGCAAAGTAGCTGAATTGTCCCGCATCGGCATCATCGCTCTGGTAAAACAGGAAGCCGTTTTCGTTTTCCAGGTTCATGGGGCTGTAGCTATGGCGGAACACCTCTTTGCCTTCGGCGTCTACGCCGGAAATCACATTGCCCTCAATGGTCATTTTTTCCACGCCGCCGATGAAGTAGCAGTTAAACTGCATGCTGTCGGGATCGGCCTCGTACTTGGCAATGGCTTCGGGGCCGTACAGCTGACCCATGCACATGCTCAGCATATAGGCGGTCATGTCCTCGGCGTTTTCCGCGCCAACAAAGGGAGTCAGGTCGTCCACCCAGGCCTGGTGATATTCTTCCTTGGCCATTTCGGGGAACAGGGCCACAAAGGTTCCCTGTACCTGGCTCAGGAACTCGTCGGTTTCGGCCACGCCTACGGCGCTGAAGGCAAACAGACATAGCAGGCATAGCACAACGGATAGCATCTTTTTCATGTTCGGATGTCCTCCCAAAAAGTTAGTCTTGTTTAACCGTTAGGGAGTATAGCATGCTTCTTCTTTCTTGACTAGTCCATTTTCGTATCATTAGCCCGTTTTAACACAAGGTCTGCCGCCGCCCGGTAGGCGCTGGGGGTGGCGTGATAGCGCTTTTTGAATGCCTGTGAGAACTTGCTGGCGCTGTCATAGCCCGCGTTCAGAGCAATTTCGGTAATGGGCCGGCGGGTGCCGGTTAATTCCACCGCAGCCTGTTCCAGGCGGTACTCCTTCAAATAATGATAAATGGGCACGCCGTACACCTGGCGAAACAGCTTTTGCAGGCGTGATACGGAAAGATGATGCTCCCGGGAAAGCTCCGCCAGGGAAACATAATTGCCCCGGTCGCTGAGCAGATGATCCCGCAGGTGCTGCGCCAAACGCAGCTGGCCGGCAGAGCAGTAATCCTGGGAAAGCTCTGCCCTGGGGATACTGCGCAGCAGCAAAAACAGTTCCAGCACCTTCAGTTGCAGGTACTCCCGGTCAAAGTAGGGCAGGTTTTCAAACAGTTCCCGAAACACATGTTCACAGCGCGGGCCCGCTTCAGCCGCCATATACCAGCGCCCCTCCAGCAGGTTTTGCTTCAGGGCCTCAAAGTCTGTAGCCAGCGGCTTCACGTTTTGCGCCATCCAGGCCGAGGCGGCGGCGCAGTCCACGTCGATGCACACGCCCTCATAGCAGCCCAGAGGAAAGCAGGAGCGGGAGCTGGCGCCATGCACGCCGTCAAACAGGTTCACCGCCAGGTCGCCCGGCTTCAAGGCAACGGCGTCTCTGGCCGAAAAGCTGCTTTCAAACCGGCCGTTGACGCAAAAGTTGATTTCCAGCCCATCCCGCTTCGGGCGCGTTTCTGAAAAGCCATGGGTTTCCAGGTGAATACGCATCACCGTTACGCCGTCGAAAAGAGCGTAGCGGTCTATGCGGCCGCCGCCATCCTCGCAGTGCAGGGGCGCAAGGGCTGTGCCGTCAAAGCCGTCCCGAATGTCAATGGCCGCCATGGCCGTTTTCCTCCTTTGCGCTACCGCAGACAAATGGGAACCGCCCCATTCACCAGCAGCTCGTCCGGCGCCACCCGGCAATCCAAGGCCAGCAGGCGCACGCCCGCCCCGGCCGCCTGCCGCAAAGCGTCGGCAAAGGCCGCATGGGCGCGCCGGTTCGGCTCCAGTCGGCGCACGCCTTCCATTTGCACAATAAACACCGCCCACGCCTCATAGCCCTCCTCCACGCACCGGGCCAGACCGCGCAGGTGCTTTACCCCGCGCTCCGTAGGCGCATCCGGGAAACGCACCACGCCATCCTCCTCCAGGGTAACGCCCTTCACCTCCACAAACGCCCGCCGGCCGGGCGCTTCCAGGTAAAAATCAAAGCGGGAATCTCCGTGGGTCTTTTCTGGCTGCACCAGCGGCCAGCTTTGTAAAAAGCGCCCCTGACGCACATACTCCCAAAACGCCCGGTTGGGAGCGGCGGCGTCCATGTTGATGAGCCTCTCGCCCTTTTCCACGGCAATGAGGTCGTAAGCCGTTTTGCGCGCGGGCGAAGGGGCGTATTGCACCCATACCCGGCAGCCCGGAACCAGCAGTTCCCGGCAGCGGCCTGTATTTTTCACATGGCAAACCACGGTTTGCCCCTTCACATCCACATGGGCCACAAAGCGGTTGGGCCGGTCCAGAAACACAGCCGGCTGCATCTGCTGATACCGCATGGCCTACTCCCTGTGCACCGCGGCCGCGCCGCGGGTCATGGCCTCATGCTCGGCGCTGATTTCCTGATACAGCCGGTAGGAGTCCCACTGACTGTTGACGTCTGTTAAAACGGCCTTCAAGGCCACCGGGGCAATTTTCATACGGCGC
Organism: uncultured Clostridia bacterium; assembly: GCA_934621485.1. Classification (GTDB taxonomy): domain Bacteria; phylum Bacillota; class Clostridia; order Christensenellales; family Aristaeellaceae; genus Limiplasma. The sequence continues at coordinate 15,739 of CAKTUS010000017.1, read as the reverse complement.
ATGCCCTGCAAAAGCTGCTGAACCAGGCCCGCCGGAAACCCGGCCATTACCAGCATTTCCTCCTGAAAGGGCTCCTCCTGCCGCGCCTGGGACTGCGGCAACGCGCCGTCCAGGCCGCATAAAGTGCCCAGGGTCTGGCTGTATTCCTCGGGCGCTACCGGGCGCAGCAAAATGGAGAAGCGCATAGCTGCAAACCGGATTTTGGCGGCTCTTTCGCCGGAAAGGTTATAGCATAGCAAGGTAGGTCTCATGAGCGGCGTCCTCCTTGAGTTTGATGGTTCAAACGTATTGTACTCACGAAGCGGTGAGATTGCAAGCGGCAAAAGCCTCTATCGCTTTTCAGGCGCTCGGCCCGTCAAGGAGCCCGCTCCGGCAGAGGGCAAAGAGGCCGAAATCCCTGTATGCCTTGCGCGGCGCCCGGCAAAGGGGCGTTTTGGGCGCTCGCTGCCGAAAGCCTTCCGCCTGTCCTGAAACGTTTGCCGCCGGGCCGGCTTTGGGGACGGTCAGAGTCCCCGCCGCTTCCCAGGGACCGCGCCATCCGCTTTTGCCGGGAACCTTTTCCTTGTGCCATTCCTCAAAAAAGGCTATCATAAGAACGCATCAATCCATGCGACACAGCAATGCAAAGGAGGACGGCCGAAATGGGAAACTGGGAAGACGAATCGCGCTTTTCTATGGCTTCAGGGAAAGAACTTCCCTATGTGGTCATGCAGGTGACGTTGAAGGAAAAATTCTGGGGCACCGGCTCCGGAAACCTGACAGACCTTGAGGAGGTCATCAATCAGCAGGTGGCAAAGGGATACCGGCTGCACACCATGTCTACTTCCAACGGCGGCAGCAAGGGCTTTGGCGGCGGAGACCGTATTCAGGCAACCCTGGTTTTTGAGCGTCTGGATATGCGGTAATCAAGCCCGGCCGCCAAAGGACTGGGGGAATGTTTTCGGCTCTGCCGAAACGCCCCGCCCGCCTGCCTTTGCCAGGCGATACGATGACAGTCGGAGGGGCTGCGGCCCCTCTGACAATTCCCCCGGAAGGGTTTTTCGAGAACCTGAACCTTGGCAAGGGTGCCGAACCCGACGTACACGCCGCCGGGTTCGCAATGAAAAATGGAGAGCCGCAGCCCTCCGATATCACCCATGGGTTCTTTAACAGTCTGCAAGGGCCCCGCTGTTTCAACCGAAACGGCGGGGCCCTTCGCTATTCTTTTTTCACACGGTGGCAGGCTCGGCCTGAGGCGCTTCCGGACTTTCCTCTGTCTGCGAGACCTGAATCTGGGGCTTGGGCACGTGGTACTCGCAGCCCTCGTTGTAGCGCACGGTTTCCGGCGGGGTTTCCAACTGCTCGGGATGCTTGAGGCAGCTTTTCATCACAGCAAACAGGCGGGCGTACATGGCGCCGCCGCAGACGCGCTCATCCGCCGTGCAGCCAATGGGCAGGGTACAGGCGCGCACCGGCTCGCCCTTGGCGTTCACGGTATAGCCCCGGCGCGGGGTGCCCAGGGAGAAAAACAGGCTTGTATTGCCAAAGTTATAAATATGGTGATAAACCCGGGTCATGCCGATGGAGGCCATATTGGTTACAAACATGCTGGTGTGGAAGGGCAGCGCATCCAGCAGCGCCTTGGGACACAGGCCGTAGCGATCCAGCAGACGCACCAGCGCCACCACCAGGCTGGGCACCAGCGGCAGCTTCAAAACAGCGCTGGCCAGCTTGATGGCAAAGCTTGGTTCCTCCGCCTTGCGGCCCTGCTCCACAGCCGCCTTTACCCGGGCGCTCACGTCGTAAATGGTGTCGCTGGGGTCGAAGAACACTTTGATGGCGTTTTCCTCCAGGGAGCCGTCCGGCGTGTCCATCAGCAGGGTCAGGCTGGCGGTGAGCTCCTTGCGGTTGTAATACTGCTTGTTCATAATGAAGCGGTTCACTTCTGGCACCTGGGATACGCCGCGCACAAAAGAGGCGATCAAGATTTCCATAAAAGTAATCTTGACGCCCTCCCGGCTTTTCCGGGCGATGTAGCGCATCAGCGGCTCGTACTCCACGTCATAGTCCAGGAATACCTGGGCGTCGCAGCGCATGGGCATCAGGTAGGGGGTAATTTGCACGATGGGGTCGATATCGTGCAGGCGTTTTCCTTCGGGGCGGTGTCCAAACATGGCGTTCCTTCCTTTCAGGCGCGGCCGCAGACAGGCGGCGGCGCGGCGGATATGGCTCATGTGTGCTGTTGTCCCCAGATGCATAAGGTAAAGAATGATTGCGGTATCAATTTTGAATAACGGAGGGGAACAGTCTAAGCCAGTTTTTATTTTATCGTGAAACCAGGCGGTTCGTCAAGGGGGGCGCAGGCGGCTGAATGGCAACGGCGTTTCCCTTTTTTCACACGTCCTATCAAATGAGGGCAATGAAATGATGCGGAATCAAAACGTACGTTCTTGAACAATGACGCTTCACCCAGTGCAATTGGCAAATGCGGCGAATACTCGCCCAGCGTCTTTAGAATGTGATGTAAAGGCTGTTGCCCCGCCCATTCCCCGGCCGCCGCGGTTGAATTTTGTCAAAGAAGAGAGTATAGTGATTTGGAACGGACAAATGCCCGGTTCGGCAGCGCCGCCGCTTTTTTGATTTTTTTGTTTTGATTGCAAGGAGCCGTCATGAAACCAAAGCGTACCCTAAACCCCGATGTGAACAAGGCCACGTTATCCGCCATTGTGGTAAACGCCATTCAAATCGCGGCGTTGATTGCCTTTGTACTGTATGTGCTTTTTCTGCGAAACCAGAGCCGCGCCGCTCTGGTGGTGATGGTGGTAATTGCGGCGTTTGTAGCCGTCTGGGGTGCGTCCATTGATATTTCCGAGGCGGTACGCACCCGCCGCCGGGAGCGGATCATCAACGAATTGCAGCTTTCCAACCGCCAGATGGATGCGCTGAACCTGAAGCTGCGGGCGCAGCGGCATGATTTTCTCAACCATTTGCAGGTGGTATACAGCCTGCTGGAAATGGGCGAACACCAGGAGGCCGCCGTCTATCTGGAGCGAATTTATTCGGAACTGAAAGCGGTGTCCAAGGTGCTTCGCACCAAGGCAACGGCCTTCAACGCCCTGCTCCAGGTGAAAAGCGCCGCCTGCGAGGAAAAAGGCGTGGCCCTGGAGATGGATATTCGCAGCACACTGGAGGAATTGCCTGTGCCACCTTGGGAGCTGTGCTGCATTATCGGCAACCTGATGGACAACGCCGCCGATGCGGTGGCTGAGCAAGCGGGCGGTCGCATTGCATTAAGCGTGCGGGAGGATCTGCGGTGCTTTGTGTTTACCGTTGCCAACAACGGCCCGGCCATCCCGCCGTCCATGCGGGAGCGTATTTTTGAGCCGGGCGTATCCACCAAGGGCGAGGGCCGGGGCATGGGGCTGAGCATCGTGCGCCAAATCCTTCAGGAGTTTGGCGGGACCATTCAGCTGGAGGAGGGCGGTCAAACCGCCTTTACCGTTACCGTGCCCAAGGAAAGCCGCGGCGCCTGAAGCCCAAAACGCCGAGAGGAACGAACGTGATGGAACAAAGTCAAAAGAAGTTTTTGAAAAATCTGGTGGGTTTTTCCATGGTTACATGGATTTCCTTTGTACTGGGGTTTATTGCCTCGCCCATTTCCACCCGCCTGTTCGCCCCGGAGGAACTGGCCAAGGTTACCCTGTTCAGCAGCTATACCAACCTGTTCTGCTCGGTGAGCTATCTGGGCCTGGATCAGGCTTTCGTGCGTTTTTTCCGGGAAACTCCGGGCCGCCTGACCCGGCGCAGTCTGTTCACCTTCTGCCTTGGCGTATCGCTGGGTTTTTGCCTCGTTGCCTCGGCGATCATGAGCTTTTTTTGGCGTGGCGTCAGCGCGGAAATCACTGGTGCGCCTGACTTGCCTGCCTTTTTGTGCCTGTGCCTGTTCACCTTTTTTACCATTCTGTACCGTTTTCTCTCCCTGTGCTACCGCATGGAGCAAAACGCCGCGGCTTATACAGTGCAGGGCGTTCTGCATGTGCTGCTCACCAAAATCGCCTATCTGGCGGCCGGCTTTCGCTCGCCGCTGGGCCGCTCGGCCATTTTGCTGATGACGCTGCTCATGGGCCTGTTTACCCTGGCCTATGTACTTTTGCAGCGCAGCCGCTTTGACCGGGGCTTTTGGACGGCGCTGGACAAGCCCGCCCTGCAGGCCGTGGGCAGCTACGCCCTGCCCCTGGTGCCCCTAAGCCTGTTCAGCTGGGCCACTTCCACGGTAAGCACGCTGGCCCTCAAGCATTTGCTGGGCTACGCGGCGGCAGGCATCTACGCCTCGGCCCTGGGCCTGGCCTCCACCATCAATATTGTGCAAACGGGCTTCAACACCTACTGGGCGCCCTATGTGCTGGAAAATTACCAAAGCGACGACAGCCGCCGCTTTTTCACCGTGCACCGGCTGATGGCCTGCCTGCTGACGCTGTTCGGCCTGACCATCACCCTGTTGCAAACGCCGGTATTCCTTCTGCTGGGCAAAAGCTACCGCAGCGCGGTGGTGTTTTTTCCCTTTTTGTTCGTTTCTCCCATTTGCTACTGTCTGGGCGAAACCACGGGCATGGGCATCACCATCTCCAAAAAAACCTACTGGACCACGCTCATTTATCTGGTATCCGCCGTGCTGAATATCGGGCTGTGCTATGTGTTCATTCCGCCGATGGGCATGCCCGGCGCAGCGCTGGCGGCGGCGGTATCCGCCATCCTGACGCTGCTTTTGCGCACCCGCATAGGCGAAATCTATTACCGGGTGCTGCAAAGCTACCGTTATCTGGCTTATGTCATCGGGCTGATGCTGGCGGCTTCCTTCGTCAACCTGCTGCTGAGCGGCGCGGTGAAGTATGCGCTGCTGCTGAGCATTTTGGCCCTGGCCTGCGCGCTGTTTCGAAGGGAAATCGCCACGCTGCTGCACACCCTTGGCAGCCTGCTTGTCCCCCTGAAGAAACGCCTGCATAAGAAAGGATGAAAGCAAATGACCAAGCGAGTTCTGATCATTGCTGACGCAGACGGCGCATGGACCAAACGATTTGTGGAAAACGTGCTGCTGCCCGCCGGGTATGAGGCGGTGCTGTTTCCCATTTGGGGCAATCAGGGAACAAACGACGCCTTTTACCGGGAAAACGGCGTTGCGGTGTACCGGGACGAGCACCGGCTGCCGGTGATTCGCCACATTCCCCGGCTGCGCATGTGGGTGCGTGTGTGGCTGAACGCCCGCAAGCTCTGCCGTCAATACGGCCCCTTTGACATCGTACACAATCACTACCTGTCCCAACGGGATTTGGCCCTGGGCGGCCGGGTAGCCCGCCGGTATCACGCCCGGTGGGTGTGCTGCTTCTGGGGCAGCGACCTGCTCAGGTCCTCTCAGCGGGAGCTGATGCGCATGAAGCCGTATCTGGAAAGGTGCGACCGCATCCATTCGGTGTACAACCCGCTGGTGGAACGCCTGCGGCAGCTGTACGGCGACAAGGTTGCCGCCAAGGCTCAAGTGCTGCAATTCGGGCAGGCTACGTTTGACTGCATCGCCCGCATTGGTCAAAGCAACGACCAGGCCGCCTGCAAAGCCCATTTCGGCATCGGCGCCGATCGCTTTGTGCTGTGTGTGGGCTACAGCGCCTCTTCGGCCCAGCAGCAGCTGGCGGTGCTGGAAGCATTGAAAGGGATGCCGCTGCTTTCCCGCATGACCATTGTGCTTCAACAAACCTACTGTCAGGATGACGCCGCCTATGTGCAGCGAACCCGGGACTTTTGCCGCAGCCTGCCCTGCCAAACCCTGGTACTGACCCAGTGGATGAACGACGAGGAAACCGCCTGGCTGCGCCTGGCCGCGGACGCTTTCATTCTGGCCATTCGCACGGACGCCTTCTGCGCCAGCCTGCGGGAATACCTGTATGCCGGGGCCCGGGTGATGTACGGCGACTGGCTGCAATATCCCATGCTGAAGGAGCTGGGCCTGGAAGTACCCACTTTCCACACGTTCAGCCAGCTGCCCGCCCTGGTGGAGCGGGCCATGAACGGCTCCTGGCCCGCCATGACCCCGGCCCAACGGGAGGCGTTTGGAAAGCTGTTTTCTGCCAGGGAGCGGCTGGCCGACTGGCTGAAGCTGTACGAACCGGGCTGAAAAAATACAGTCTTGTCAATTAAAAATGGATATGCTACAATACCAACGCGAACAAACTTTCGTATTTTTCAGGAGGGTTTGACACCATGGAAAAAGCCAAAGTATACTATACCGATTTCCGCGCCAACCCGGAACAGAACCTGCTGCAAAAGCTGCGCCGCCTGCTGGAAAAGGCCGGTATGACGAAGATGGATTTGGGCGGCAAGTTTACCGCCGTAAAAATTCATTTTGGCGAGCCCGGCAATCTGGCCTTTTTGCGGCCCAACTACGCCAAAACAGTGGTGGATACGCTGAAAGACATGGGCGCGCGCCCCTTCCTGACCGACTGCAACACCCTGTACACCGGTATGCGCCGCAATGCGCTGGATCACCTGGACGCGGCCTACGGCAACGGCTTCAGCCCCCTGCAAACCGGCTGCCACGTCATCATCGGCGACGGCCTGCTGGGTACCGACGATGTGGCCGTACCCATCAACGGCAAGCACTTCAAGGAAGCGCTTATCGGCCGGGCCATTATGGATGCGGAAGCCATCGTCACCCTGAATCATTTCAAGTGCCACGAGTGTACCGGCATTGGCGGCGCGCTGAAAAACCTGGGCATGGGCTGCGGCTCTACCGCCGGCAAGCGGGCCATGCACCATGACGGCAAGCCCTCGGTGCACCAGGACATGTGCGTAGGCTGCGGCCGCTGCGCCAAGGTGTGCGCCCATGGGGCCATCTCCTTCCAGGGCGAAAAGCCGCACCGCAAGGCGTTTATCAACCACGACCTGTGCGTGGGCTGCGGCCGCTGCGTGGGCATCTGCCGCGACCGGGGCGCTATTCTGGGGCCGGACAGTTCCAATGACGCGCTGAATGAAAAAATCAGCGAGTATGCCTGGGCTGTTGTTAAGGATCGCCCTAACTTCCACATTTCCCTGGTGATGGACGTATCCCCCTGCTGCGACTGTCATGCCGAAAACGACGCGCCCATCATTGCCGACGTGGGCATGTTTGCCAGCTTTGACCCCGTAGCGTTGGACGTGGCCTGCGCCGACGCGTGCAACCGCATGCAGCCCCTGCCCGGAACCGCCCTGGCCGCCAAGGAAGAGCATACCGGCGATATCTTCCACGATACCCACCCCTACACCAACTGGCGCAGCGGCGTGGAGCATGCTCAGGCCCTGGGCATGGGCGCCATGGCGTATGAACTGATTCGCGTTTGACAGGGGCGGCGCTCCTGTATCCAAGCCGCTTTGCAAAAGAGGCGTTGCATGTTTGGCGCATAGCCGTGCTTTTTTCTGGACACAGAAAAAACAAACGGCTATGCGCTTGCCGTCTCAGGCTGCGGGCTTTCAGACGGGTCACCCCCCACAACCGGCCCACGTCGTGCTTCAGGGCGCCGTCAAAAAAGCCCCTGACGCGGCTCAGGCTTCCGAAACCGGCGGCGTATGCGCCGTTTCCCATTTCACGCCCATTTTTTGAACAAGCGGAAGCGATGTTCCATCTCCTCAGACCGTCCAAAAAGCTCACCTGGCGGCGATCTCCGAAAGCCTTCGCCTGACCGGCAAAGCAGTCGATACAATGACAGTCAGGGGGACTTCGTTCCTCTGACAACTTCCCGGAGAGGGTTCCGGTTTGAAGCAAAGGTTCCATCGCCTTTGCACCCTATGGAGGTTTATTGATTTTGCAAGACAAGCTCATCGTTCGCGGCGCACGCGAACATAATCTGAAAAACGTAACCCTGGAAATTCCCCGCAACAAGCTGGTGGTGTTCACCGGCCTGAGCGGATCGGGCAAAACCAGTCTGGCTTTTGATACCATTTATGCCGAGGGCCAGCGGCGCTATGTGGAGAGCCTGTCCTCCTATGCCCGCATGTTTCTGGGACAGATGGAAAAGCCGGATATCGACAGCATCGAAGGCCTGTCCCCCGCCATTTCCATCGACCAGAAAACCACGGCCCGCAACCCCCGCTCCACCGTGGGCACCGTAACGGAAATTTACGACTACCTGCGCTTGCTGTACGCCCGTGTGGGCGTGCCCCACTGCCCCAAGTGCGGCCGGGAAATCAAGCAGCAAACCGTAGACCAGATGGTGGAGCAGGTTATGACCTATCCTGAGGGGCAGAAAATGCAGGTGCTGGCCCCGGTGGTGCGCTCCCGCAAGGGCGAGCACACCAAGCTGCTGGAAAGCGCCCAGAAGCGCGGCTTTGTGCGGGTGCGCATTGATGGGGAAACCTATGAGCTGGATGATGTGCCCACCCTGAACAAAAAGCTGAAGCACGACATCGAAATCGTAGTGGACCGGCTGATTGTGCGCCCATCCGACGATTTTCGCCAGCGCCTGGCGGACAGCATGGAAACCGCTGCGGCGGAAAGCGGCGGCCTGGTGCTGGTGGACCTGTTTGACAAGGGCACGCTGCTGTTTTCCCAAAACTATGCCTGCCCGGACTGCGGCATCTCCATCGAGGAGCTTTCTCCCCGCATGTTTTCCTTCAACAGCCCCTTCGGCGCCTGTCCCCAGTGCAGCGGTCTGGGCACCATCATGCGCATCTCGCAGGACGCCATCATTCCCGACCCGTCCCTGAGCCTGAACCAGGGGGCCTTGCAGGCCATGGCCTGGAATGTGACGGACCCCAACAGCATGGCCCACACCTACTTTGCAGCGCTGGCGGAAAAGTATCATTTCAGCCTGGACACGCCGGTGAAGGACCTGCCCAAGAGCGTGATGGATATCCTTTTGTACGGCGCTCCGGACAAGATAACCATTGAATATGAGGGAGCCCACGGCAAGGGCACGTATCAAACCGCATTCGAGGGCGTGGTCAACTCCCTCAGCCGCCGCTATGCCGAAACCAGCAGCGACGCCATGAAAGCCGCCTATGAAGAATACATGGTACAGGACGACTGTCCCGTGTGCCATGGCCGGCGGCTGAAGCCGGAGGTACTGGCCGTTACCGTGGGCGGCCTGAACATCTCCCAGGTGTGCGACCTGAGCGTTCAAAAGGCGCGGCAGTTTTTTCAAAGCCTGAAGCTGACGGGAAACGACGCCATGATCGCCTCCCAGATTCTCAAGGAAATCGACTCCCGCCTGGGCTTTCTGGACAGCGTGGGCCTGAGCTACCTTACCCTGTCCCGGGGCGCGGCCACCCTGTCCGGCGGCGAGGCACAGCGCATCCGTCTGGCCACCCAGATCGGCTCCAGTCTGATGGGCGTTTTGTACATTCTGGACGAGCCCTCCATCGGCCTGCACCAGCGGGATAACAACAAGCTGCTGGCCACCCTGAAGCGCCTGCGCGACCTGGGCAACACGCTGATTGTGGTGGAGCACGACGAGGACACCATGTATGCCGCCGACTACATTGTGGACGTGGGCCCCGGCGCCGGCATCCACGGCGGGGAAATTGTGGCCGAAGGCACCATCGACCAGATTTTGAAAAACCCCCGGTCGTTGACCGGCCAGTATTTGAGCGGCAAAAGGCGCATCCCTGTGCCGGAAAAGCGAAGGCAGCCCGCCGGATTCCTGACCGTGTACGGGGCCCGGGAAAACAACCTGAAAAATGTAAACGTGCAGGTGCCTCTGGGCGTGTTCTGCTGCGTAACCGGCGTCAGCGGTTCCGGCAAATCCAGCCTGGTGAACGAAATCATTCACAAACACCTGGCCAAGGTGCTCAACCGTGCCAAAACCCGCCCCGGCAAATTTGACCGCATGGAGGGCGTGGAAAAGCTGGATAAAATCATCACCATCGATCAGAGCCCCATCGGCCGCACACCCCGGTCCAACCCTGCCACCTATACCGGCGTGTTTGATTTGATTCGCAAGGTGTTTGCCATGACCCCCGAGGCCAAGGCCCGGGGCTATAAGGAAAACCGCTTTTCCTTCAACGTGAAGGGCGGCCGCTGCGAGGCCTGCTCCGGCGACGGCCTGCTCAAGATTGAAATGCACTTTCTGCCGGATATTTACGTACCCTGCGACGTGTGCAAGGGCGCGCGCTATAACCGGGAAACCCTGGATGTGCACTACAAGGGCAAAAACATCCACGAAGTGCTGGAAATGACGGTGGAGGAGGCGCTGGCCTTCTTTGAAAACCACGAGCCCATTGTGAAAAAGCTGCAAACCCTGTACGATGTGGGGCTGAACTACCTGAAGCTGGGCCAGCCCAGCACCCAGCTATCCGGCGGCGAGGCCCAGCGCATCAAGCTGGCCACCGAGCTGAGCCGCCGGGCTACCGGCCGCACCCTATACCTGCTGGACGAGCCCACCACCGGCCTGCATGTGGCGGATGTGCAGCGGCTGATTGATGTTTTGCAGCGCCTGGTGGATGCAGGCAACAGCGTACTGGTCATCGAGCACAACCTGGATGTGGTCAAAACCGCCGACTGGCTCATCGACCTGGGCCCGGAGGGCGGCGATGGCGGCGGCAACGTGGTGTGCGAAGGCACCCCTGAGCAGGTAGCTCAGGTGCCGGAAAGCTATACCGGCCAATTCCTGGCTCCCATCCTGGCCAAAGACCAGAAACTCCGCTCTTGACGCTTCCACCGCCGTGCTTTGGCCCGACCATGCCAGCGGCAGCGCTTGCGTTGGCCCCCTTCAGCTTTGCGCCGCTGCGCTCAACGTTCGCGGCGGCGATAAGGGGGGATCCTGCCGGTGTTTTTTCACGAAAGCATGCAAAAAAGCCGTTCGATTTTCCGCATTGGGAAAATCGAACGGCTTTTTGTTGTCCGCCGCCCAGCAAGGGAAGGCGAATGGATTTTCTCAGTCTTGGGGATCCGCCGTTTCAGCGGGTTCCTCGGTGGCTTCAGGCTCCGCCGTAGTCTCAACGTTCTGATCCGCTTCCTCTTCCAGGGCCTTCTCGGCGGCGGCGGTTTCCTTGGCTTCTACCTCGGCCACGGTGGGCACCTCGCCCGTGTACTCGATGGTGGCTTCCTCGCGCCAGCCGGTCATAACGTTGTTATACAGCACGCGCTGCTTTTCGCTCAGCAGCTCGGAGCGGCGGGTTTCGCGATCCGCATCGCTCAGCTCGATGGGGCCGGCGGGAACGTCGCGCACATACTTCACAATGTGTACGCCATAATCGCTCAGATAGGGCGCAGACACGCCGCCCAGGGTATCGATGCTCATAGCGGCTTCCACAAACTCGGGCACATAATCGGTAGAGAACTCGCACACTTCATAGCCGTTGGTCTTGTAGGGTTCGCTGTTCATTCCGGGATCGGTAGCGTTGCCCTCGGCGTCCACGGCGTAGGTGGCAATCAGCTCGTCAAAGTCCGCGCCATCGGCTATCTTCTGGTTGATTTCGTCAATCTTGTCCGCCAACGAAGCGAAGATGGCGGCCTTGGCCTCGTTCACCTGCTCCTCGGTTACAGGCTCCGCTGTGGGAGCGGGGGTGGCGTCGGTGCTTTCTTCAGCGGCGGTTTCCGCGTCGGTTGTTTCGGCAGCAGCTTCTTCAGAGGCGTTTTCCTGCTCCTCGTAGCGGGCCTGCAAATCCGTATAGGTGGTCATGAGGGTTTCGTCTACGGGCAGCAAAATGTGCTTCACACCGCGGAAACCGGCGGGGCGGTAGGCGGCCGCGTCCATCGCGGTGCCGTAGCCGTAAGCCGCCAGCATTTGAGAGTACTGCACCTGAGACTGGTAGTCGCAGTAGGCTTTCAGGTCGTTTTCGTACAGGGCCTTATCCTGCTCCACCAGCGTCTGATAGGCTTCGTCAATCTCCTCATCGGTCACGGTAGCGTCCTGCAGCATCATTTCCTGCAGCTTGTTCAACGCGTTGGACTTGTGATAGTCCTCTCGCAGGGTTTCCATGGTGTAGCCCAGGTCGGCAAAGTACTTTTCCGCAGCGGCATTGGCTTCCGCCTTTTCCTCATCCGTACTGTCGTCGGTCAGGTCGGGATAGTTGGAGGAAATGTAGCTCTGCATGGCGGCTTCCCAATCGCCCTCCAGCTGAGCGTCCACGGTAGCGGCTTCTTCCTCGCTGAGAGGATAGAAGCCAAATTCCTCGGCCTTGCTCATCAAGATCGCTGCGTCGATGGCGTTTTCCATCGATTTGGCCTTCCACCACTCCACATCCAGGTCGTTGGCGGTGTCTACATAGCCATAGCTAATGTACAAATTGAAGTAGTAAGATGCGTCACCCCAGGTGACGTCCTTGCCGTTCAGACGGGCGATTACCGCATCGTCCGCCGGCTGGGCAACAGCGGTTTCCGTTTCCTCGGCCAGCGCCGCGCCAAACAGCAGGCTGACGCACAGCAGCAGGGACAACAGTTTGACAAACTTTTTCATGATTCTACGTTCCTTTCAACGGTCTGCGGCGGCAGAAGATTTCGCCAACGCCCGCTTGCGCGCTCGTTGGCCTGCGCTGGTTTTCATTATGCCACACAATTTTTCACCGCGCAAGGGATTTGGCCTGTCTGTCCAGAATGTTACAGACTATTCACAGGTTCTTCACGAATGGGGGAAAGGCAGGCGGAATGATGCGAATCCTGATTGAAAAAGCCGCCCGACGGCTGACGCTTTGGAGCGGCGAAAAAGCGATGTTTACCTGCCGGGTCGGCCTGGGCCGCTGCCCCGAAGGCCCCAAGCGGCAGGAAGGGGACGGGCGTACCCCGGAGGGGATCTACCGAATCTGTCTGGTGAAAACAGCGGGCAAATATGGCCGCAGTCTGGGACTGAGCTATCCCGGCCCGAAGGACGCCGATTGGGGACTGAAGGACGGCCGCATTGACGAAAAAACCTGGCAGGCCGTTCGTCAGGCCAGCCAGGAGCGCCGCCGCCCGCCCTGGGGCACGGCGCTGGGCGGGGAAATCTACCTGCACGAAGGCGGCAGCGCCGCCGACTGGACCCAGGGCTGCATCGCCCTGGACAGCGGGGATATGGACGCGCTGTTTCCGCTGCGGCAGGAGATTGAGCAGGTGGAAATACGGGCGTAAGGAGCTCCGGGTTCTCGCTTCGCACCGAAAGGAGCGGGCTCAACCGTATAAACGGTTATGTTCATCAACGGCGAAACGGTCGATCATTCCTGCAATATCGCCGCAAATTCCTTGCATACGCCTTCCATGCGGCGCCCCGCTTGCCGGTTCATGCTCAAAGGGCAACTGGTCCAAATCATGCCCGCCGGCCAGGCCGCGTTGATTTGACCAAGCCCTGTAAGGGCATAAGAGAGACAGCGCACACACGCTCTGAAAGTCTGCCCTTTGTACCTCCCTCCGCTTAAAGCAGTTGAATCCTTCTATGCAGTGTTCCGCAGAATCATTATCTGAACTGGGTTTGACGAATCGTCCCCATAGCTTTTCCATTTCCTGAACCTCATCTCAGTCTGGGGGGGGAGGCTGTCAAAAACCCCGGGAAGCATCAGAGGGCCGCAGCCCTCCGGTTTTCCTTCCGAACCCGGCGGCGTGTACGTCGGTTTCAGCTGCCTTGCGCAGCAGGACTTTCCTTACGCGCATTGCCGCCCGACCGGCTTTTTTGGCGGCCTGGGACCGGGGACTTTTTTCTAACCAAAGAGCCTCCTTTTCTTCAACTTCGAAAAAAAGGAGGCTCTTTTTTATTTTGCGTTCTCATCCCGGGTCAGGGCGGAAACAAACCCGGCAATGCGGCGCATGCCCTCGCGAATGTTTTGCAGCGAAGCGGCGTAGCTCAGCCGGCAGTAGCCCTCAGCCATGAACGCCACGCCGGGCACAGTGGCCACATGAGCCTTTTCCAGCAGCATCATGGCAAAGCTGTCGCTGCCGGTAATCTCCTGCCCCTGGTAGCGCATGCCTATCAGATCGCGAATGTTCATCATGATATAAAACGCGCCGTGAGGCATGTTGCAGTGCAGGCCGGGAATCTCATTCACCAGGCGCACCAGCTCGTTGCGGCGTTCCTCAAAGGCTTGCCGCATTTGCTCCACATAGTCCTGCCGCATGCTCAGGGCCACGGCGGCGGCATGCTGCGCGGCGGTATTGGCCCCGGAGGTAGCTTGGCTCTGGTAGGTAATCATGCCCTGAATCACATCCCGGGGGCCGAGGGCATAGCCGATGCGGAAGCCGGTCATGGCGTAGGACTTGCTGACGCCGTTCACCAGAATGGTGCGTTCCTTGATTTCTTCCCCCAGGCTGGCCATACATACGTGCTGGCAACCGTCATACACCAGCTTTTCGTAAATTTCATCCGAAATGATATAAAAGTCGTACTTCACCGCCAGACGACCCAGCTCCAGCAGCTGCTCCCGGCTCCAGATGCAGCCGTTGGGGTTGGATGGATTGTTGAGCACAAAAGCTTTGGTGCGGGGGGTAATCAGCTTTTCCAAATCGCCCATATCCGGCAGAAAGCCCTGGCTTTCCGGACAATACAGGAATACCGGCGTACCGCCGGCCATGCGCACCATTTCGGGGTAGCTGACCCAGCAGGGGTTATCCACAATGACCTCGTCGCCGGGGTCCAGCAAGGTCTGGAAAATGTTGTACAGCGCGTGCTTGGCGCCATTGCACACGATGACCTGGTCGCGGCCGTACACCACGCCGTAGTCGGCTTCCAGCCGGGTGCGAATGGCGTCGCGCAGCTCCATGGTGCCCGCCACCGGGCAGTAGTGGGTCATGCCCAGATCCATGGCCTGCTTCATGGTTTCACGTACAGGTTCGGGCGTATCAAAATCCGGTTCGCCTGTGGCAAAGCTGATGACATTCGCGCCCTTTTCGCGCAATTCCCGTGCCCTGGCATCCATCGCCAGGGTCGCGGACGGGGCGATGGCCCGGCATTTTTGGGAGATTCCAAGCGGCATAACGGCATCCTCCTGCGAAGCAATAATGAATGGAGAAAAGAGTATTCCTGCAAAATATTTTGGCAAGGCCAGCGGGCACAAAAGCTCTTCAAACCCGTCGAACATTATATCATATTTGTTTCAGCCCGTAAAGTGCAAAAACTGTCTTTTTGCAAACTGCATTTTTTTAAGAGAATTTTTGCACCCGTCCTATGCTGCCCAAATCGCGGCTTTTTTTCGGCCCATAGGCGTACGCTCCTTGCGGCAGTCGTTCAAAAGCCCATTTTCACTTGACTTTTCATTGACACCCCCTGGTTATTTCACTATAATAGGCAGGAAGTGTACACATGCTGGGTAATCCCAGCTTTCCACGCTTTTCCCGCTTTTCATCTTAACGAAGGAGAGACTCACCCATGAAGAACTATACCTCCAACGAGCTGCGCTCCATGTTTCTGAAATTCTTCCAGGATCACGGCCACGCCGTCATTTCCAGCGCGTCCGTCATTCCTGAAAACGACCCCACCGTGCTGTTTACCACCGCCGGCATGCACCCCCTGGTGCCCTACCTGATGGGCCAGAAGCACCCTGCGGGCCACCGCCTGACCGACGTGCAAAAGTGCGTGCGCACCGGCGATATCGACGACGTGGGCGACTTCAGCCACCTAACCTTCTTTGAAATGCTTGGCAACTGGTCCCTGGGCGACTATTTTAAGAAGGAAATGATTCCCTGGAGCTGGGAGTTTCTGACCAGCGAAAAGTACCTGGGCCTGCCTAAGGATCGCCTGGCCTTCACCGTGTTCGAGGGCGACGAGGACTGCCCCCGGGACGAGGAAAGCGCCAACCTGTGGCGCAGCTGCGGCGTGGCCGACGACCATCTGTT